>JAYVQJ010000026.1:0-3185 GCA_043777235.1 Planctomycetia bacterium | reverse complement strand
AACGCATCCTCGACGGCCGCGGCGTGCTCCGCGACATCGACCTGCTGCTGGAAGTCGCCAACGGCATCGGCATCATCCCCGGCACCACGATCTGCGGCCTCAGCGACGGAGCCGCCTGGCCCGTCAAAAACGCCATCAACAAATACCGCAGCGATTTCGAGGAGTGGATCAACAGCGGAAGGAAGAGCACGCTCGTGAGTTTGAAGATGGGACATTGATTTGGAGTGCGGTGTGTCAGCACCGCTTTGGATGTTTTGAGTTTGAACAACGAAGGCAAGTGGAACACTAATTGACGCTAATCTTCGCTAATTAGCTGCTAATTCATTAGCGACGATTAGCGCAGATTAGTGTTCTCAATAGAAACAGATCGAAATGGCAACAGTGACTGTGAATGGAAAGGCTGTCACGATTGGTGACAGCGAGCGGCTCAACTGCATTCAGGCGGCACAGCGCGTGGGCGTAGAGATTCCGCACTATTGTTGGCATCCCGCGATGTCGGTCGTAGCGAGCTGCCGCATGTGCCTGGTCGAAGTCGGCGACAAGAAACCCGACGGCACCGTCGCGATGGTGCTGAGAGTCGTACCGGGATGCCAGACGCCGGTGAAGGATGGCTCGGTGATCGTGACCGACTCGCCGAAGGTCAAGCAGGCTCAGGCGGCGACGCTCGAGTATCTCTTGCTGAATCATCCGCTCGACTGCCCGACGTGTGATCAAGCGGGCGAATGCTTTCTGCAAGACTACACCTACAAGTTCGGCCACATGCAGAGCCGGCTGATGGAGCCGAAGGAACTCAAGCCGGACAAGGACTACATCGGCGACCAGATCACGCTGTTTACCGACCGCTGCGTGATGTGTACTCGCTGCGTGCGTTTCACTCGCGAAATCAGCGGCACCGGCGAACTGCAAGTCATCAACCGCGGCAGTCACGAAGAGATCGACATCTTTCCGGGAATGCCGGTCAACAACAAACTGGCGGGGAACGTCGTCGATCTCTGCCCGGTCGGAGCGTTGTGCTCGAAAGATTTCCTTTACAAGCAGCGAGTCTGGTGGCTGAAGTCCGCCGACAGCGTCTGCCCCGATTGCTCAACGGGATGCAGCATCAAGGTCGATCAAAACAACGAGACGGTCTTCCGCCTCAAGCCGCGCGAGAACCCGCAAGCTCAAGGCCACTTCATGTGCGACGACGGCCGCTTCGGTTGGAAGTACATCCATTCGGACGAGCGACTCAAGCGACCGGAAGTCTCGCAAGGCGATCGCCGAGTCGCCGTCGATTGGGACACCGCGCTGAACGCGACTCGCACCGCGCTGCAAGACGCGGTGAAGAAGAATCCGAAGGCGATTGCCGCAGTCCTCTCGCCGTGGATGACCGTCGAAGAGGCGTACTTGCTCGCAAAGTATTTGAAGAGTCTCAACCCCGACATCCGCTTGGCCCTCGGCCCGGTTCGCGTCGAAGGCCAAGACGATCACTACCCGAAAGACGTCCGAGGCAACGCTCAAGAGAAGGTCAAGTTCACGATCCGCGCCGAGAAATGTCCAAACTGCCGAGGCGTCGAAGCTGTGCTGCAACATTTCCAAGGTTCGATCATCAACATCGGCGACATCCTGGGTGATGCCGCCGAAGGCCGCATCGACACGCTCTACTTCGTCGGCGGAGACCCGCGCGGCGGACTCGATGAATCACATGCCGCCGCATTAGCGAAAGTCAAAACGCTGATCGTCCAAGACATTCTGCCGTCCCCGGTCTCCGCGCGAGCCCACATCGTTCTTGCGGGCGGTTCGTTTGCCGAGCGCGACGGCACGTTCGTGAATCACGCTGGATTAGCGCAAGCGATCAAGCGTTCGATCCGCTCGCCGGAAGAGGCGCGGCCGGATGGCCGCATCCTGTGGGACTTGTCTGGCCGGAAAGGGCTTTTCAACGCGAGTGTGCTCCGCAAGGAAATCAGCCAAGAAATTCACGTCTTCGAACCCTTGGGTGGCGAGTCGTGCGACAACGGAGTCATGTTGAGTTAAGGGAAGAGTTTTCAATGCAAAGTCGCAAAGGCGCGAAGGATTGGCAATGATCATTTCTATCTGAAATCTCTTTGCGTCCTCTGCACCTTTGCGCCTTTGCGTTAAAAAGGCTTTGACCAAAATCAGGAAGTAATCAGACGATGAACTCGATGAACTATGTCCCGCTGCTGGCTGAAGGCGGTTCCGATGCGGTTGAAAATTTGTTGCACTGGGCGTGCGGACTGGTCGGCATTCCGACTCAGGTCGGTGTGCCGCTGATTTTGATCCTGGCGACGCTGGGGGCGATCCTCGGTGGTTGCTCTTACGCGATTTGGTTGGAACGCAAATTGGCGGCCTGGATTCAGGATCGAGTCGGACCGAATCGAGTTGGTTGGGCGGGGTTGTTGCAGCCGATTGCGGATGGGGCGAAGTTCTTGCTGAAAGAGGACATCATCCCGGCGCATGTCGATAAGTTTTTGTTCGTGATCGCACCGACGATCTCGGTCTTCACGACGATGTTGGCGTTGTCCGTCGTGCCGTTGGGGCCGACGACATTGGGCGAAGGTTTTTCGTTCATCATCGCGCCGAAGATTGATATCGGGATGGTGTTTCTCTTCTCGGTCACGAGTCTCGCGGTGTACGGCATCATCCTCGGCGGGTGGTCGAGCAATAACAAATACAGTGCGTTGGGCGGGCTGCGATCGAGTGCTCAGGTGGTGAGCTACGAGATTCCGTTGGGGATGTCGGTCATCGGCATCGCGTTGATGGCCGGATCGCTGAATCTGGAGACGGTGATTGACGCTCAGGCGCGAGGCGGGTTGTTTGGCTGGAACATCTGGTATCAGCCGCTCGCCGCAGGAATCTTTTTCTTGGCCGCGCTGGCAGAATCCAATCGCTTGCCGTTCGACTTGCCGGAATGCGAGCAGGAATTGATCGGCGGCTATCACACGGAATACTCGGCATTGAAGTTCGGGATGTTCTTTCTCGGCGAGTACACGCACGTCTTCACTGTGAGCTTTTTGTGCTCGGTGCTGTTCCTCGGCGGCTGGCATTTCCCGTACATCGCTGAGGTGGACAGCGTCGGCGTGTTGGCGACGGTGTTGAAGATCGGCGTGCTGTTGTCGAAGGTGTTCTGCGTCATCGTCCTCATCATGCTGCTGCGGTGGTGCCTGCCGCGATTCCGGTTTGATCAACTG
>JAYVQJ010000025.1:0-3187 GCA_043777235.1 Planctomycetia bacterium | reverse complement strand
TCTCGGGGTTCGGCAGTCCGACCAGAGCGACAATGTCCCCAGCTTCGGCGCTGTCGGTCTTCACGCGACCGAGCTTGTCGAAGAGTTGGACTTCGGTGACTTCGCCGTTGAGCGGCTTCCCATCGGCCTTCATGACGGCAATTTTTTGGCCGGTCGTCACGCTGCCGCTGATGATGCGGCCGGTCGCGATACGACCGACGTACTCGGACCACTCCAACGTCGTGACCATCATCTGCAACGGGCTATCGGGATCGACGACCGGGCCAGGAACGAACTCCAACACCTTGTCGAGCAGCGGCTGCACGTTGCCAGAGCGAGCCTTCGGATCGTCGCTCGCGTAGCCTTCACGGCCGGACGCGAACACATACGGGAAGTCGAGCGTGTCGTCATCGGCACCGAGTTCGACGAACAAGTCGAAAACTTCGTTGAGCACTTCATGCGGCCGAGCTTCGGCGCGGTCGATCTTGTTGACAACGACAATCGGCTTGAGTCCGCGTTCAAACGCCTTCATCGTGACGAAGCGTGTTTGCGGCTTCGGACCTTCGAAGGCATCGACGAGAATCAGCACGCCGTCGGCCATGCCGAGGACTCGTTCGACCTCACCGCCGAAGTCGGCGTGGCCCGGCGTGTCCATGATATTGATCTTCACGCCCTTGTAGTTCACCGCGATGTTCTTCGCGAGAATCGTGATGCCGCGCTCACGCTCGAGATCATTCGAGTCGAGCATCGTCTCTCGCAATTCCGATTCGCGGAATTGGCCGCTCTGCTTGAGCAGCGCATCGACGAGCGTCGTCTTGCCGTGATCGACGTGCGCGATGATCGCGATGTTGCGAATGTCGCTGCGTCGTTTGGGAGCTGCGGATGTTTCCGGCTCGGGGACGTGGCCGGGCTTCGGCATGTGTGTGTGGCCGTGAGGAGTGGTTGTGTTCGTGAGTGGAGACACGATGAGCGGGCGATCCAAGGTCGCTGAAGGAGACATTTTCGAGTTCAGTTCGGTGTGAGAAAAGAAACGGTGGGCCAAACAGAGGCTGCTCAAAGGGGCGGGGAGTCTAACGGGCACGCAACAGGTCCGAAAGGCGAGCCCTCGCCAAAACACCGTGAAAACCCGGTGAATTTCAGGCCGATTCGGCCGATTGTCACGGCTGGACGACGTTCGCCGTCTTGGGGTCGAGTCGCGCTGCGGGGCGCGACGGATCAACCGCACCTTGCGGACCAAACGTCATCGAGTCCTTTTCGATCGCTTGGCGGGGCATCGTCCGTTGGTATTCGGACCCTGCCGGCCGATGATCGACCGTTGGTCCAACCGTCTCGTCAGGGAACGGATTGTGATAGGTCCACTGCGCTTTGTCTTGCGCTGAAGTGCGCGGCACGAGATCGGGCGCGCGAGTGAACTGCGGATGGCAGCCACACAATCCGTAGCAGCACATGGCAGTCATCAGATGTCGGCGGAACAACATCATTCGAGGTAACTCTTGGATTGGAGGTCGCTTGGTTTCGGTTTCTTTGAAACGCAGAAAACGCTGAGAAACTCGCAGAGGTCGCGGAGGCTCGTCTCGGCGTACTTAGCGAGACCTCAGCGCACTCTGCGTTTCAAAAGAGCAATCTTGAATCGACAGGCGGCTGACAAAACGATTCACGCAGAGCGTTTGGAATCTAGTTCCAAACCGAAGAAGGGGACTAGACGGCTTTGTTTTCCTTCGTGTTTTCGACGTGTCGGCATTTGCAATCAAAATCTTGAAAAACGTCTTGACCGATTTCTGACGATTGCCATACACACCCGCCCCCACGCAACTGGCAGCTTTGAGCACGACTCGAATTTGCTGAATCGCGTGTCACTTCTCGATGCCTTTCTGACACGACTCCGTGTCGCTCTGACAAGACGTTCGTCACTGCGAAATGTTCGCAGCCAATTCCTCGCGGCGCGTTTCGCGTTTGATCCCACCGCCCACTCAACAGGATGGTGCCATGATTGGGAAGCTGTTTCGTTTTGCTCCCGTGCTGGGAGCTTTGGTTTGGTTGACGTCAGCCACTCCAGTGTCCGCTCAATGGACTCCGTTCCGAGGCATGTTCGGTTGCCCTTGTGGTCCCACCTGCGGCCCGGTCTGCCAACCAACTGTGTTCACTCCGAATGGATGCGGCAGCGGTGCCTGCGGAGTTGCTCCAGTTGCCTACGGCAATCCTTGCTGTGCTCCAGCAATGGTGGCTCAGCCCGTGACCGAGACGGTCATGCAGCAAGTCCCGGTCACTGAGTACCGCCAAGTGCGACAGACCGTTCGCAAGCCGGTCATGCAGACCGCGTATGTCGATCAACCTTGTACGGAGTACCGACAAGTGGTCGAACAGAAGACGGTCAACGTGCCGACCTGCTCGTATCAGAACGTCACTGAGTACCAGACGGTCCAACGCAATTGCGGCCAATGGGTCACGAAGTGGCACTGCAATCAGAAGACCGACCCGTGCCAGTACGACAACCGCCCCGGCTTGATGGGTGAGATGAATCGGCTCGGCTTCGCGACGCGCCAGGCCTTCACGCCGACGCAGTACGCGACTCGTGAGTACGTCAGTCAAACGGTCGCTCAGCAAGTTCCGGTGAATCGTCGCGTCGCGATCCAGGGAACACGACAAGTCACTTACAACGTTCCGCGCACGGTGGCGGTGCAGACGACACGCAAGGTCGCCGTCAACACGATGAGTTACGTCGATGAAGAAGTCGTCGGATTGCAACCTGTGACCGTCGTGAAGTCGATCCCAACCACACGCACGACCTACCGCCTCGTTCCGGCCGGCAGCGCACTCGCGTTGGCTCCAGCGAACTCGAGCACCGCACTGCGTCCGACTCCGGAATCGGAATTGCCGAAGGCCAAGTCCGCGACTCGCGATTCCGACAAGACTCCGGCGAACAAGCCGAACGATGAACGCCGCGGTGCGATTGATGATTTTGAAGAAGTCAAACCGCGCCGAGCGACGAACGAAGCCACGCCAACCAGCACGGTTCGATTCGTGGCCGCGAAGATGCCCACGGCCGGTCGCGTGAGCGGCTGGCGACCGACGCGAACCGCATCCGTCGAGAAGATCTCTCTGCCAACAACGACGATCTCCGTCGCGGAGAACGTTCGATAATGAAATCTTCGGCCAAGCCTTCGTGCTCGGCCGATGGACGGGACGGACAAGGAAGTCCGGCCCACGG
>JAYVQJ010000024.1:0-3189 GCA_043777235.1 Planctomycetia bacterium | reverse complement strand
CCATCCTGACAGACTGTTTCGTCAAATCGAAGACGGCGCAAACGGCGTGCCGGGGCGCGGCTTTTTTTATTTCAATGGCTGGCGCAAATCCTGTGCCGAACAGGGTTGGGACAGGTCCATTTAATTGCTAAGCGTGCCAATGAAATGACCTGTCCCCTTTTCTTCCCCACGCTTTTCGGTGAGCCAGCGTCAGTCCGATTGTGCTCTGAAGCAGACGTCGGCCGTGGTGCCGATTGTGGCGAGCGAGACCTCGTCGAGTTTCAAGCTCGCCAGTTCGGCTGGTGAGTTCAGTTGGACGGCTCGATAGAGTCCCGATTGCAGGCGGATCTTTTTTCCGGTCTTCTCCAACACGATGTGTTCGATCTCGGTGGGCGTGGGAGACTTGCTCGACATCGAGGCTTTGATCCAACCGGATTCAGTCGGGGTGTTGCGAGACTGTTGATCCGGTGGGAGATAGATCGTCCCGTTGTTGAAGTCCAGGGCGAAGGCGATCACACCAGGAACGATAAACAGGATCATCCCGATCGCGTCGAGAGTCACCACCTTGGGATCAAGCCGCCCGGCGGGTTGCCCTTTTCGCTCAGGCCAGAAGATTGTCCCACAACCCACCGCTTGCATCACGAGTCCGGAGAGCACCAGCAGGCTCACCCAGCGCCATTGTCTTAACGCGACCATGCCAACGACCTTTCATCCATGAAGGATTTGGTTCCTTTCGAGGCATCCGCAAGACCGAGGAAAACTCTCCGTACAACACCTCCCGGCCCAGTCTACTGCGTAGGAACTACGATGCGCGGAGCCTATTTGCGATTGCAGAAACGACTCAAGATGAAAGAGCTACGGAACTCTCGCTCGGAGCGGGTTTCGAGACCCTGCTGCTTGAACCGACCGCAGGCTCCACGAACGGTGATTCGTCGTGTTTCTCGATACGATTGATTGGCAAAGCGGCCGCGGCATTCTGGAGACCTGCACTTTGCACTGCATTCGGCTGGGCATCGGAGTCGCGACGCATTTTCCAGCCGCGATGTGAAGTGTTGAGCTATTTTTTCTGCCGGTAGTGAGCCTTCATGAACGGCCGCCGCGTTTGCGTCGAACCGGTATGGCTTCACGAAAGTCGCGGTCGGGTGGCACGCCATGACGATCGAGAAGCGCGTGGCGGAATGTGGCACACGCTTTCCATTCCCAACACAAGCGGCTCTGACCACGCCCTTCGATGACTCAGGGGGTGCCACCCTTCCGATTTGCGGGTCGCGTCGTCCGTGATGATCGGCACCAGGTCTTCCAGTCGTCACGCAGCATCTTGGCTGTTTCGCGAGCGGCGGTTTCGAGCCAACCGTTAGGGAGGGATTCCAGTGATCTCAGCAGGGCCTCGCGATCGGTGTTTCCACCCAGATGGATGTTGGCTGTTTCTGTCCCCATTGCGGTGAGCAGCGTCTGCTCGTCATCGGTCTTCGTGAGGTGCGCCAGTTCGATTCGCGAGCAGCGTGGAGCCAGGCGTCGCACGATCCACGAGCCGTCGATGATGAAGCAGGGATCGGGACAGCGTTTCGCTTTTGAGAGCACTTCGGCGATGCGCGACGGTTTGGGTGGCGAGTCTTCAAACCAACCAGTCGCTGGTCCACAGAGTGCTTTGGCCTCGCGAGCAACCCAGCTCCCGGCATAGTTCGCCAACGCCAAAAAACGAGGCTTGCCGAGACTTCCCATGCCAACGTGTAGACGTCTTCCAATCGTGGCGGGTGTCGCATTCGGCGGCAGCGAACGACGCAATGCTGATGCGGCCGCTTCGGGAACGTTGTTCGCGCAGTCTTCCTGCTGCGTCGTCAGCTTCTTCCAAAAGGCGACCGGATCGCGATCCTCTTGCATGGCCAGTCGCCGGAGAGACGGGTGGTTCTCTTCCAAGACGAAGACTTGTCCGCGACTGGCCAGACCCTCCCGGTAACCATTGAGGATCGCCTGACATGCTTGGCGAAAACGGAAGTCAAGAATGTTGGATCGTCTCGCAAACCAGACGCTCGCCGCCAACCTCACCAAGTCATTCGTGAACGGCAAGATGTCCGCCTCGTCGAAGTCGTTGATCCCCCAAACCAGCCGGCTCTCGCTGTCACGCCACGTGCCAAAGTTTTCGAGGTGCAAATCTCCCACCGACAATACGCTCGGAGCCGTTTGCAATTCCGAGCAGACCTTCGGCCACATCTGAGCCCAGCGATAATACGTTCCGCGAAAGAACGGAAATGGGTCGTCGGCGTTGCTCATCTGCTCGTGCTTGTGCAACACCTCGTCCGGCTGCAGATCGACCTGTCGACCGAGCCACGATTCAAACTCCTGCGTGGCCTGGATGATCTCCATCGGTGACTCCTCTCACGACTTTGGAACAAGCGAGAGCTTTGTCGCAGCTAATACGAAGTCCCAAAATTAGCCGCGCGGCTAATTTGTGCGATCCGTATAAGAATTCAGGACGTGAAAAACAGCCGCCGGGCGCGAACCCCCAGTTGAACCGGACGCTAGCGCGTGCCGGCTGATCTGCGCGACCCGAAAATTTGGCTGTGACAAAGCACTAGGCCGTCACATGCTGCCGAATTGCTCGCAGAACCTCGTCGTGCAATTGCCCATTCGTGACGACGACGCCTCGATTGGCGGAAAGCTCGCGACCGTGAGTGAACTCCAACGGCTTGCCGTCGATGTCGGTGACTCGTCCGCCCGCTTCTTCGACGACGAGCACTCCGCCGGCGTGGTCCCAAATCTTTTCGCGATAGTCCTTCTTCGTCGGCAGGCGGAGATAGACATCTCCTTCGCCGCGCGCGACCACCGCATACTTCGCTTGGCTGTCGAGCCGCACGGGTTGCTTTACGATTCCCAACGATGCCGAAATCATCGCCGAACGATCATGCGCGCTGTGTCCCGATTCGACCGATTCGCACAATCGGACATCGGCCCAGTTCGAGGTTGATGTGACTCGCACTGAAGCGATGGCCGATTCGCCGAAGCAACTTTGCACGCGCGCCCCTTGGCCTCGCACTGCGAAGAAGAGCGTGCCGGCGTCAGCGACACCGCCGGGGTCCAGCGGCAGATTCGGACAACCGAGAATCGCGACGGTGATTTGTCCGTCGATGATTAACGCCAGCGAGACAGCATATTGCTCGCCGCGCAGAAAGCCCTTCGTGCCGTCGATCGGGTCGAGTGTCCAGAACCTCG
>JAYVQJ010000023.1:0-3192 GCA_043777235.1 Planctomycetia bacterium | reverse complement strand
TGACCGCTCCGGAAACTCGACCGAGCTTGCTGCTGCGGCTGCAAAACGCTGGCGACCAGCAAGCGTGGGGTCAGTTTCTGGAGATTTATCAGCCACTCATTCTCCGCCTCGCTCGACAGCGCGGGTTGCAGGAAGCGGATGCTCGTGAGGTGACACAAGAAGCCTTGATCGCCGTGGCTGGAGCGATCGGACGCTGGGAGACCGACCCTGCTCGCGGTTCCTTTCGTGGCTGGCTGACAACGATCGCTCGGAATTTGGTGGTCAATTTTCTGATCCGACAATCGCGGCATCCACGCGGCACAGGTAACAGTGACTTCGCTCGCTGGTTGAACGAAGTCCCGGCGAACGACAGTGGCGAGTCGCGACTCTTCGACCTCGAACATCGTCGGCAGACGTTTTTGTGGGCCGCTGCGGAGATCGAAGCGGAATTCCGTTTGGAAACCTGGCGAGCGTTCTGGGAAACCAGCGTCACAGGACGCTCTGTCGAAGAAGTCGCGACCGAATTGAACATGACACCTGGAGCGGTCTACGTCGCTCGCAGCCGCGTGATGAAGCGGTTGCGAACGAAGGTCGAAGAGGCGAAAGACTGAACGATGCTGGCACATACAACACATTGCGATCACGACCGGCTGCGAAGCCTGCTCGACGGAGAATTGCCGGAGCCTGCCGAAGCCGAGTGCATGTCGCATGTCGAATCGTGCGCGCCTTGTCGTCAACACTTGGAATCGCTCGCGGCCGATGCCGAGATGTGGAGTGAGACGAAGGAAATGCTCTCCAATTGGAAGTTGGGCACTCTTGCCCGACCCTCTTCAGAACATGAACCCGAACGCGACGAAGAGCGGACGGGCAAGAGTGCCCATCCTCCGTTCCTCGCACCGTCGGACAACCCGGCGATGCTCGGACGGTTGGGTGAGTTCGACGTGCTCGAAATCATCGGACGCGGCGGCATGGGGATCGTGCTCAAGGGATACGACCACGAACTCAATCGCTGGATTGCGATCAAAGTGCTCGGCCCTCAGTACGCGGAAAACGCAGCGGCTCGGAAGCGGTTTGCGAGAGAGGCTCAAGCAGCGGCGGCGGTCGTGCATCCGCATGTGATCGGGATTCACGCGGTCGATGCCGCGCATCAACCGCCGTACTTCGTGATGCCGTTCGTTCCCGGCGAATCGTTGCAGCAACGGATCGACCGAGTCGGAACGCTCGATGTGAGCGACGTGTTGCGGATCAGCCAGCAAGTCGCGGAAGGACTCGCGGCCGCACACGCTCAGGGACTGGTGCATCGCGACATCAAGCCGGCGAACATTCTGCTGGAACGCAACGTCGAACGAGTCGTCATCACCGACTTCGGCCTCGCACGCGCGATGGACGACGCGAGCCTCACGCAAAGCGGAGTCATCGCCGGCACGCCGCAGTACATGTCGCCGGAACAGGCTCGCGGCGAGAGCGTCGATGCTCGGACTGACCTCTTCAGTCTCGGCAGCGTGATGTACGCGATGCTCACCGGCCACCCGCCGTTTCGAGCCGACACCCCGTGGGCCGCGCTCCGCCGAGTCACCGATCAAACGCCGCGCCCGCTCCGCGAGATCAATGCCGCTGTCCCCGATTGGCTCGAAGCATTCATCGGCAAGCTGCACGCGAAGTCGGCCGATGCTCGATTCGCATCCGCGTCCGAAGTTGCCGAGTTGCTCAAGTGCTGCCTCGCGCACCTCGAACAACCCAGCCGCATCCCGCTCCCAACTTCCGTCACCGCTCTCATCACGCATCCCGCCTCTCGCCGAGCGACCTGGCTCATCGCCCTCTCGTTGCTCCTCGTCTTCTCCGCGTCTCTGCGTCTCTGCGTCTCCGCGTTCCTCCCCATCGACCCTCAATCCAACAACACACCACAACGGGAAACGCAGAGACGCGGAGACGCAGAGACGCAGAGTTGGGAAGACCAACTGCGACCGGAGATCGAAGACTTGAGGGACAAGCTCAAAACACTGGAATACGATTTCGACTTCTAGGCCAACGCACTTCGCGGCGGCCGATTCATTCAGAACTGGAGTCGAAGTCATGTCGAACGAAACGAAAATGTCTCCGAACGAACTGACGGGTGCGATCATTGCCGCCGCCATCGAAGTGCATCGGTTTCTCGGTCCCGGTTGTTTGGAGCATGCCTACCAGAAATGCCTGGAACACGAACTGCAACTGCGCGGCATTCGCTTCGTCGCGCAGCGCAAGTTGCCGTTGGTCTACAAAGGGATGAAGGTTCCGGCCGGCTATCGGATCGACGTCTGGGTCGATCAACGAGTGATCGTAGAGCTGAAGGCCGTCGATAACCTCGCCCCGGTGCATCACGCGCAGTTGCTGACGTATTTGCGACTGACCGAATGCCAACTCGGGCTTTTAATCAACTTCAACGTCCCCGTTCTCAAAGACGGAGTCCGCCGCGTCGTCAACAACTTTCAAGGCTGAGTGCCACTTGATCATCTCCGCGCCTCTGCGTCTCCGCGTCTCTGCGTTACCCCATTGAACGTCGGTGGTAGTTCGTCGCCACAGTGGGGAAACGCAGAGACGCAGAGGCGCGGAGACGCAGTTAACACGAAAACGGAGCAAGTCATGTTTCATCGCAGACGTTGGGTTTTGGTCGGGGTCATCGCACTGCTTGCCGTCGGTAGCTGGCGTTTGAGTTTTTGGAATCCACATCCCATTCTGAACGCTCAGGAAGTTGGCGATCGCGCCCACGAGGCGACCTCCAAAACAGCGGACGAGCAGGCCCAGGCGGAACGACTCCTTCCTGCCGAATCGCTCTCGCAGTTTCTCAAGAAGCTGTATCCCGATATTCCTTTGCAAGTGCAGCCTGTGGGTGAGGCCGTCCTGTTGCGCGGCAGCGTCTGGAGTCAAGAGCTTCAGAAACAGGTGGTCGAAATCGCAGAGCAGTTCTTCCCCAAAGTGCTTGATCAATTGAAGGTCGATCCCTCGAAACGCCCGCGCGAAGATCCGTCAAAAGCAGGGATCGCAAAGCCCCTTCAGACCGGTGAAGACAAGTCCGGTCTCCGCACACTTCTCAGCAAGCTCTATCCAACAGCGACACTCGAAGTGCATTTTTTCACCGATCAGGCGGTGCTCATTCGCGGTCGTGTGACGCGGCAGGCCGACATCCAGCCGATCCGTCAGATTGCGGAGCAGTATCTTCCCAAGGTCTTGATGGAT
>JAYVQJ010000022.1:0-3199 GCA_043777235.1 Planctomycetia bacterium | reverse complement strand
GCACCCGAATCATGAATAAGCCGGGCTAGCCGGTCAGTCTTCACTCCACCGACGCGGGGTCATTGGTATCTACACAAGTTTTGAAAAAGTGCAGCCGCGGAGCGGCGACCGAATGGCATGGAGAATTCCGTGTCGGTTGCCCCTCCGGGGCTTGAGGCGACGGCGAAATCCCGACCCGGGGGCTTCGCCCCCGGCTTTATTAGGTCGTCCCTCCGGGACTTGTGTAGATACCAATGACGCGGGGTCGGTGGAGGTGATTGCGTCTGCAAACCGTTGGTGTCAGCAAATCTCAAATCTGAAGAAAGTATGTCAGCAACACATCCCACTCAGAATGTGCCGCATCCGACACCAGAGATCATTCTGCCGGCAGCGGCGATGGTGCTGACGTTGGTAGCCTTGCGCTCTCCCGTGTGTCAGACGATCCGTGGCTTCGTGATTTCGAAGAATGGATTGCGGCCGATTCACGAAGACCATCAACCACGGCTCTGTTTAGCTCTTCGCCAAGTCGCGGAGCACAGTGTGCAGGATGCCGCCGTTGCGGTAGTACTTGACTTCGACCGGCGTGTCGATGCGGCAGGTTGTGACAAAGTGGACGACGCTGCCGTCGGATTTTTTGGCGGTGACTTCGACCGCTTGACGCGGCTTGAGGTTGTCGTCGAGGGCAATCTCGAAGGTCTCGGTGCCGTCGAGTTCGAGGAAGTCGCGCGATTCACCTTCGCGGAATTGCAGCGGGAGGACGCCCATGCCAACGAGGTTCGAGCGGTGAATTCGCTCGAATGAAGTCGCGATCACGGCGCGGATACCGAGCAGGTACGTTCCCTTCGCGGCCCAGTCGCGGGAGCTGCCGGTGCCGTATTCGGCTCCAGCGAGGACGACGAGCGGCGTGTTGGTCTGCTTATACTTCAGCGAGGCGTCGTAGATCGAAATCACTTCGCCGGTCGGCAGGTATTTCGTGACGCCCCCTTCGGTGCCAGCGGCCAACAAATTCTTCAGGCGGATGTTCGCGAACGTGCCGCGAGTCATCACGCGATCGTTGCCTCGACGTGCTCCGTATTGATTGAAGTCGCCCACGCCGACGCCACTGTCGAGTAGGAACTTGCCGGCCGGAGAATCTTTCTTGATCGAGCCGGCGGGGCTGATGTGATCGGTCGTGACCGAGTCACCCACACTGACCAAGCAGCGAGCGCCGGTGATCCCCTTGATCGGCGCGGGAGTCGCGGGCATGTCGACGAAGAACGGTGGCTCTTGGATGTAGGTGCTCTGCAAGTCCCATTCGTAGAGATCGCCGGTGGAAGTCGGGATCGACTGCCATTCGATTGGGCCTTTGGTCGCGTGCGAGTACTCGTTGATGAACGTCTCCGGCGACATCGAGTCGTTGATCGTCTGCTGGACTTCGGCCTGCGTCGGCCAGATGTCTTTGAGGTACACGTCGTTGCCGTCTTTGCCTTTGCCGAGCGGCTGCGTTGTGAGGTCGATGTCGGTCGTGCCGGCGATCGAGTACGCGACGACCAGCGGCGGACTTGCGAGGTAGTTGGCTTTCACTTGCGCGTTGACTCGCCCTTCAAAGTTGCGGTTGCCGGAGAGGACTGCCGAGACGACGAGGTCGCCGTCGATGACCGCCTTCGAGACCGCGTCGGGCAGCGGGCCGCTGTTCCCGATACAAGTCGTGCAGCCGTAGCCAACCGTGTTGAATCCCAGCGAGTTGAGCGAGACATCGAGTCCCGACTTCTTCAGGTAATCGGTGACGACTCGCGATCCTGGAGCGAGCGACGTCTTCACCCAGGGCTTGCGTGTCAGCCCCTTTGCGACAGCGTTCCGAGCCAACAAGCCCGCGCCGATCATGACGCTCGGATTGCTGGTGTTCGTGCAGCTCGTGATCGCCGCGATGACGACCGCTCCGTCGGTGATCGAAGTTCCGCTGCCGTCATTGACTGCGACAGTCGGGCCGGCTGAGGTGCGACCGAATCCCTTGCCGAGCTGATCGCGGAACACGCTCTGCATATCTTTCAAGAGCACGCGGTCTTGCGGACGCTTCGGCCCGGCGAGAGATGGTTCAACGCTGGCGAGGTCGAGACCCAGCGTGCTGCTGAATCGCGGAGTCGGCGACGCCGCCGTGCGGAACAGGCCTTGTTCTTTGTAGTATCGCTCGACGAGATCGACTTCGTTGTCGGTGCGGCCGGTACGACGGAGGTAATTGAGTGTCTCATCGTCGACGGGGAAGAAGCCCATCGTCGCGCCGTATTCGGGGGCCATATTGGCGATCGTCGCGCGATCGGCCAGCGACATGTGATCGAGGCCGGGACCGAAGAACTCGACGAACTTCCCGACGACTCCGTGTTTCCGCAGCATCTGGGTCACGGTGAGCACGAGATCGGTCGCTGTGACTCCTTCACACAGTGAGCCTTTCAACTCGAAGCCGACGACTTCCGGCGTGAGCATATAAATCGGTTGGCCGAGCATGACTGCTTCGGCCTCAATGCCCCCGACACCCCAGCCGACGACGCCGAGGCCGTTGATCATCGTCGTGTGTGAATCGGTACCGACCAGCGAATCCGGATACGCGACACCGTTCTTCGTCAGCACACCCTTCGCGAGGTATTCCAAGTTGACCTGATGCACGATGCCGGTCGCGGGAGGGACGACTCGAAAATTGTTGAAGGCTTGAGCTCCCCAGCGGAGGAAGCGGTATCGCTCGCCGTTGCGTTGGAATTCCAAGTCGATGTTCTGTTGCAACGCGCCGGCCGTGCCGAACGCATCGACCTGCACCGAATGGTCGATGACCAAATCGCACGGCACGAGCGGATTGATCTTCTTCGGATCGCCACCCATGCGGACCATCGCGGCTCGCAAAGCGGCGAGATCGACGACTGCGGGGACTCCGGTGAAGTCTTGCAGCACGACTCGGCCGGGCATGAACGGCAGCTCGACTTCGGCCGGCTTCGGAGCGTTCCAGTTGGCAAGCGCCTTCACATCGTCGGACGTGACGACGAACTCGTCGACGTTTCGCAGCAGCGCTTCGAGAAGTACGCGAATGGAAAAGGGCAGGGTGTTGATGTCACCAATTTTGGACTCGGCCAATTTTCCCAGACGAAAAATCGTGTAGTCGCCGCTCTTGGTCTTGAGGGTGCTTTCCGCGCCAAACGGATTCATCGAAGCCATTGAAGTTTGTCCTTGCGTGGTGGCAGGCAATTGGCCTGTC
>JAYVQJ010000021.1:0-3200 GCA_043777235.1 Planctomycetia bacterium | reverse complement strand
TTTTGATCGGGAAACGATTTGCGCGGTGGCTCGGCGGTTGTGCGAGTCGCTGTCGTTGGACGGTTGGTTGATCACGGCGGCATGCGATCCGAGTTTGGAAGAGTTCGCACCCTGGGACGCGGAACTTACGCGCGCGGGTTTGGTTTATCGACGACGTCCGCGGCCCGTCGGCGCGTCGTGGACGGAATCGCGAACGACGGCAGCGGCAGTTTCGGCGAATGTCGGCAGCGACTTCTTCTGCACGGACACGCCGGTTGCGGAGTTGAAGCCGACTTTGGAATTCGAAGCGGAGTCGGCTCGGCAGGAGCCTCGCCTTTCCGATCAGTTTGTCGCGGTGTCCGTCGCTCCTGTGGTTTCGTTGGCGGATGCGGAGTCGGCGCTGCTTGTGGGTGATTACGCGCGGGCGGCGGAATTGGCGGCGCAGTGTGATAACAAACCGGAAGCTCAAGCGATTCGGGTGCAGGCTTTGGCGAACGTTGATCCGGTGGCGGCGGAAGTCGCGTGCGCGGTGGCCTTGAAGACTCACGGCCTGTCAGAGCAGCTGCATTACTTGCACGCCGTCTTGTTGTTGGAACTCGATCGCGAACAAGAGGCCGTGTCGGCGGCCCAACGAGCGATTTATTTGCAGCCGAACTTGGCGATCGCTCATTTCTTATTGGGATCGACTCTGCGTCGCTTGGACGACCGCAAGGGGGCGTGCCGCGCGTTTCGGGCCGTTTGTGACTTATGCTTCGGCCGACCGACGGAGGAAGTGGTCTTATTTTCCGACGGTGAGCACGCGGGATCGTTGGCTCGCGCCGCCGAGCAGCAGCTACGGAGCCTCGAACTATGACTGCCGCGATCTCCACGAAATCGTTCGATTGGGCCGATGCACTCGCTCGGCTGGAAAAGGCGGCACAATCGCTGCAAGAGGACCGACAACTCTCGCCCGAACAAGTGCGAACGATTCTTGAAGAGCGAGCGAAAGTTTTGGCTCGCGTCCCGCCGCGCGACTCGGATGATAGTGCCACTCTGGAACTTCTCATTTTTCATTGGGGTGCGCAACAGATCGCGGTGGAGACCAAAGTCGTGCGTGAGGTCAGTCATTTGGGACATGTCACTCCGTTGCCGGGGACTCCGAGTTTTTTCGTGGGGCTGACCAACCTGCGAGGCGAGATGCTCGCGGTGCTCGACCTCCGATCGACGTTCGGATTCGCAGCGACGGCGAGCGACACGAGTCCCACATCTTCTCCGATGATTGTGCTCGGCGGGTTGCGGCCAGAGTTGGGCTTGCTGGCGGATGCAGTGATTGGCGTTGAAAAGATTCACCACAGCGAACTGCTGAAAGCTCCGGCCTACTTGTCCGAGCTAGGGCATGATCTGGTGCGCGGTGTGACAAAAGACGCTCTGTTGGTTTTGGATGGGCACGTCGCTTTGACGGACCCGCGATTGTTCGTCGATGAAGGTTGAGGCAACCATGACTTGGGCAACTCGTTGGATGAATCTCTCGTTGCGGTGGCAGATCGCACTGATCACCGCGCTGGTACTGGCGTTGAGCTTGGGGGCCGGCGGCATCTTGTCCTACCGGTATGGTCGCGAGTTGTTGTACGAACTGACGCTCGACAAGCTGGAGATTTCGACGCGGGCTGTCGCGACTCGAGTGACGCAGGTGATCGACATCACACGCAGCATTGCGCAGCAGAATCCGAGATTTCCGCAGCTTCCGGGCATCATTCGCTGCTGGGACAGTCCCGATCACAAAGATCCTTTGGACCTGGTTTCCACGGAAGAATTGTGGACACAACGATTCGAAGGAGTACTCGTCGCGCAGATGGAGACGTTCGCGTTGCGCAAGACTTGTCTGTTCGCCGACATCGACGGCAAGGTCATCATTCGCGTCGAGCGGGACATTCGGGGAAAGCCTGTGATTGTGCCGCATCAGAAGCTGACGGACGTCGCCAACGAACCGTACTTTGAAATTGCGAAATCGTTGCCGCGTGGAAAGGTCTATGTCTCACCGCTGACCGTAGTCGGCTCAAAGGATCGCCTGACCTACTTTGCCACACCGGTGTTTGATGCCGCAAAATGTCGCGGCGTGTTTGTCATTGCGTTGGACTCTGACAGCTTGTTGCGGAATGAGATCGCGAAGTTTGAAGCCGCGCTGACGACTGTGGTCGATGAGAGTGGCGTCTATCTGGTCAATCCCGCCGACCCCTCGACGGAATTTCGCGGAGCACTCTACGAAAAAGAGCATCCACTCCGAGGTCGACAGTTGAAGCTGCGTGGCAAGGACTCGGTCGATTCCTTCCGGCAGGTGATTCCGGGCAACTTTCGGCCAGACGGCGTGACCGTTTTGGGGGCCTATCAGAAAGTGTTCCCCGATCCCGACGATGCGCAACATTTTTGGGCGATCTCGACCACGGCCAAGTCTGAAGACATCGAACGTTCGTTGAATGTGGTGGCCAAGACGTTCTTCCTGATCAAGTCGAGCATTCTGTTGGTGGCGTCCGTGCTCGCATTTTTCGGAGCGACCGTACTGACGTTGTCGCTCCGCAAACTGACGGCTGCGGCCAATCAACTCGCGGCAGGAAAGTTGGACACCGAGATTCCCAAAATCATGGCACTGGGCGAAGTCGGACAACTCGATACCGCGCTGCGCACGATGACCGCCAGCTTGCGCAGCAGCATCCAGCAACTTCAGGTCGAGCAATCGCGAATGCAAGCCATCTTCAACTCGACCGCCGACAGCTTGGTTACCATCAGTCCGACCGGCATCATCCAGTCGTTTAATCGCTCGGCGGAAAAATTCTTCGGGTATCGAGCCGAGCAAGTCATCGGCAAGAACGTCTCGATGCTCATGCCGTCGCCGCACCACGAAGCTCACGACGGTTATCTCCAGCATTACCTGCGAACCGGTGAGGCTCGCATCATGAACAAGGAACGGGAACTGGAAGCCGTTCGCAGCGACGGCACGCTCGTCCCCGTCGAACTGCGGGTCAGCGAGATGCGCGAAGGGAACGAGATCGTCTTCATCGGCACCGTGCAGGACATCACGAAACGTAAACAGGCCGAGGTCGAACGGACCCGACTCTTCACCGGTATTCGCGACGCCGTCAATCGCTTGGCTGCCGCCTGTCAGCAAATCTTGGCCACGACGACTCAGCAAGCACTCGGAGCACAACAGCAAGCGTCAGCCATGTCCGAAACTGTCGTCACTGTCG
>JAYVQJ010000020.1:0-12600 GCA_043777235.1 Planctomycetia bacterium | reverse complement strand
TCCAAGTGGGTAGTGTCCTAATTTTTGTGGGCGGGTTTCGCCGAAACCCGCTTCCCGACGTCGGCGACGCCGGGCCACACAAATTAGGACACTACCTCCAAGTGGGAAAGGTTCGCGTTCAGTCGCGGATTCGTTTGGTTGTTTGTTACTCTGTTGCCATCGCGGAATCACCTCACTTCTCATCACTTTCTCATCTCGCGAGGTCATCTCATGGATCGTCGTCAATTCTTGCAAGCCTCTGCCGGTAGTCTCGTGTTGAGTTCGTGTCTGCCGACCTTCGTTTCTGCCTTTGCCGAAGAGCCAAAGTCGGCGGCGCTGATTCAGACGTTGCCGAAAGATGGGGCGTGGGCGGAGTTCAATGTCAACGTGAAGGTCAACGGGCAAGAGATCGCGCCGAAGTGGTCGGCTCGGTCGGTCGGCCAGGCGTTTCATGGAGGCAAGCAATGTCGGTTCATCGAAATGGAACAGGTCTCTGACAATCCAGTGCTGCCGAACATGACCTGGCGGTTTCTTGTCCCCGAAGAGGAATTCGGCGAAGGCAACGACCCGGTCAGCAAAGCGGTCAAGCGCTGGGTCAAGATGGGGACGAACGACCCGGAAGCCGTTGACTCGATCGAAATCAAAGACCCGATCTTTGCGATGCTGCTGGCTGGACCAAAGCAAAACCTAAAGTCCGAGGAGGCCAAAGAAAAATTCAACTGGCAACAAGGTGATCTGGAATGCTCGGTGGTCAGCGGCGGTAACGAGACGGATTTGGGAGGCGCGAAGTTCAGCATGTCGCACCGAGTCTTCCGTCACAAAGACGTTCCGTTCGGTCTGGCCGGAATGCAGCAAGACTTAAAAGCCAGTTTCGGCGGACAGATGCAAGCGGCCACGATCAAGATGACTCTTCGCGATCATGGCAAAGACGCGAAAGCCAAGTTGCCGGATTTGGTGCCGTAACATTTGGAGTGCGGTGACTTGTCACCGCTTTGGTCTTGCGGCGGAGCCGCTTTTTTTTCGGATCGTTGGACGTCAATCACCACCAGAAAAGCGGCTCCGCCGCAAATGAAAAGCGGTGACAAGTCACCGCACTCCAAAGGGGGCATCATGGATCGTCGCGAGTTTTTGGCCGCAAGTGCCGCATTGAGTTCGTTCATCCCCGTGCTTCCCGCCGCGTTCGCGGCCGAGCCGAAGCCGAAGCGAGTCGGTCTGATCGGGACCGGTTGGTACGGCAAGTCGGACTTGCTGCGGCTGATTCAGATCTCGCCGGTCGAGGTCGTGTCGTTGTGCGATGTCGATCAGAAGATGCTCGCCGAAGCGGGCGAGTTGGTGGCGTCGCGGCAAGTGTCGAAGAAGGTGCCGCGGTTGTATGGCGACTATCGGAAGATGCTCGCGGAGAAAGACCTCGACATCGTCGAGATCGCGACGCCGGATCATTGGCACGCGCTGGCGATGATCGAAGCGGTGAAGGCGGGAGCCGACATCTACGTCCAGAAGCCGACCAGCGTGGATATCGTCGAGAGTCAGGCGATGCTGGCGGCGGCTCGGAAGCATGGCCGAGTCGTGCAGGTGGGAACTCAGCGACGCAGCACGCCGCATCTGGCGGAGGCTCGCGAGATCATTCAAGAAGGGAAGCTCGGCAAGATCGGGCTGATCGAGATTTACTGTTATTACCACATGCGAAATCGCTCGAACCCGCCGGACTCGGCACCGCCGGAGTCTCTCGATTACGAGATGTGGACCGGGCCGGCTCCGTTGCGGCCGTTCAATGCGATCGCGCATCCGCGCGGCTGGCGAGCGTTCATGGAATACGGCAACGGGATCGTCGGCGACATGTGCATCCACATGCTCGACATGGTCCGTTGGATGGCGGGACTCGGTTGGCCGAAGACGGTCAGCTCAACTGGTGGCATCCTGGTCGAGAAGAACAGCAAGGCGAACATCTCGGACACGCAGACGGCGACGTTCGAGTTCCCCGGTGTCAACGTCGTCTGGCAGCATCGCACTTGGGGCGACTCTCCCGATCCGAAGTATCCGTGGGGCGCGACCTTCTATGGCGAGAAGGGAACGCTGAAGGCGAGCGTCAACAGCTACGACTTCATGCCGAACGGCGGCACTCCGATTCACAAAGACGTCACGATGGAGTTGGAGCAATACCCGGAAGACAAGACCGAGAAGGATCTCGAAAAGCATGTGGCACCGGCGATCCGTCGCCACATGCAGAATCTTCTGGACTGCATTGCGACACGCGGCAAGCCGATCGCGGACATCGAAGAAGGTCACACCTCGACGGTGAGTTGCATCCTCGCCAACCTCTCGATGCAACTCGGCCGCTCGCTCACATGGGACGCAGCCAAGGGTGTGATCGCGAATGATCCCGATGCGAACAAGTTGTTGCGCCGGCCGTATCGTGGACCGTGGGTGCATCCAGAAGTGTGAGGCATCGCGGCCGACGCGACTCTGGATTCGACGTTTGCTGATACCTACGCTCTGATCAGCGCTCGCGAAACTATTGATATTGGTTCATTCGGTAATTCAGGGAGGCCACTTCGGCGGACGTTTTTTTTGCCACGGATGAAACACGGATTGAACACGGACTAGGACAGGAGACAGGAGTTGAAAAGAAGAAGCGGCGGCGGACGGAAATGCCGGGCAACAGTTCTTTGTCACGGATGAACCACGGACCAGACAACTGGTGCGAAAACGTGACGCACCCTCGCTCCGTGACCTCGCTCTTTTCTTCTTTGCCTTATTCGCTGTCCTGATCCGTGTTCAATCCTTGTTTCGTCCGTGGCTGTAGACCTTGCCTCCCCGGAACACCGGAAGAGCCTTGATGTTTTGGAAATCGCATGACAGCTCTCGCTCGGCAAACGTGCTCGGAATGCGGTGCGATCATTTCCGCTTCGATCGAAGTGGTGCCGCCGGTTTGCGAATCGTGTCGGTCAAAATCTCAGGGCAGTGCGTCGAGCGCCCCAATCGTGGTGGCCGAGCAAACCGGTCCGACAGTTCCGTTCGCAACTTCGCACAAAACGGTGATTCTCGTTAGCGGAAGCGACACCGATGACCATTCGCCACCGCTTGCCGGGACGGTGGACTTCATCCCTTCGGCGGACCCGACAGAGCCGACGGCGCATGCAACGGATGCTCGTGTCGCGAATCAAGAACTTGTCGGTCGCTTCCGAGTGATCAGCATCTTGGGACGCGGATCGTTTGGCACGGTTTATCGAGCTTACGATCCGTTGCTCGATCGCGAAGTGGCGTTGAAGGTGCCTCGATTCGCGCCGGACGACCGCGACATGATCGCTCGGTTTCATCGCGAGGCCAAAGCGGCGGCGCGGTTGCATCACCCCAACATTGTCACGCTGTATGAGAATGGTCAAACCGACGACGGGCCTTACTTGGTCGTCGAATTTGTCGACGGCATCTCGTTGTCCCAACTGCTGCGCGAACAACCGCCGGACATTCGCGTCGGCGTCGATTGGGTCCGGCAGCTCGCCGAAGGACTGCAATACGCTCACAGCGAAGGGATCGTGCATCGCGACGTGAAGCCGGCCAATGTCATGATCAACGGTTCGGGCCGGCCGCAGCTCATGGACTTCGGCTTGGCGAAGCGTGACGCTGACATCGAGTCGGGTATGACGATCGAAGGGCAAGTTGTCGGCACGCCGAATTACATGGCTCCCGAACAGGCACGCGGAGCGATCTCGGAGATCGGACCGCACAGCGATCAATACAGCGTCGGTGTCGTGTTGTACGAGATGTTGTGTGGTCGTCCTCCCTTTTCGGGTGATCCGTGGACGGTCATCGCGAGAGTCGCCAATGTGCGCGAGAATCCGCCGCCGCCACGAGCCGTGAATCCCAACTTGCCGCGAGATCTCGAAGCCTGCTGCTTGAAGGCGATGGAGAAAGCTCCGCAGGCACGCTACGCGAACATGCAGGCGCTGGCCGATGACCTGGATCATTGGTTGAAGGGTCTGCCGCTGGTCGCTCGGCCGATTGGCGTGCTGGAGCAATTCGGACGCTGGTGCCGACACAACCGCTCGATCGCCGGGTTAGGCGGAACGATTGCCGTCCTATTGCTGATCGCGGCCATCGTCGGGCCTTGGCTGGCGGTGCGCTTTCAGGAATTGGCGAACGCTGCGAAGCGGGATGCTTCCGCGGCGAACGAGGCTCGCAAACTGGAGAAGGCGGCGAGATTGGCGACCGAGCGTTCGATCATCGACTCCTACACGGAGACCGGCCTGACGGCGGATCGCAACGGTGATCCGCGCGAAGCGATCTTGTGGTTCGCCAACGCCGTCGCCGCCGCGGAGAATTATCCGACGCGCGAACGACACAACCGCATTCGCATGCAATCTTGGTTGTCGCAGATCGCGATCCCGGTTCAAGCCTTCGTGACCCCCACGGCCTGGAAGAAATCGCTCAGCTATCACCCGTCTGGCCACTGGTTGTTGTGCCTTTCGAGCAACTATCAGTGTGAGTTGCTGCAGGTCTCTGACGGTCAACGTCGTACAATTCCGATGGCCGGGCAAATCACGGCGGCGGCATTCAGCCCCGAGGGAACGCGGTTGGTCGTGGCGGCGAGTCGAGATATCGCAGTGTTTGATTTCGTAGATCGGACGCCTACATCCGATCGTCCAGACGCGAGCGTCCGAACAACAGAATTCGACACCACGGAGTTCGACCGTTGGACGCACTCGGATTCCGTGAACTGTTTGCAGTTCAGCGCGCACGGCGAATTGCTGGTCCTCGGCGGCGACCAAACCGTGCAAGTACGCGACGTCCCTAAGAAGTCGTTTCGTACTGGCTCATTTGACCTCGGCAGCCAAGTGACTGCGACCGCGATCGCTGCCAATGGTTGCCGATTCGCCGTGCGATGCGACGACCAGCAGGTGCGCGTCTTCTCGTGCATGGTGGATCAATCGAACTCCGAACCGCTGCTACCCTCGCTGCCATCGGCCTCAGATGGAAATGTGCCGCCGATGTTTGTCGGCAGCGATTGTCTGGTCGTGATCGACACGAACAAATCGGTACGTTGCTGGAATATCAATTCGAAGGAAATCGTCTGGGAGTACGAACCGAAGCGAGTGCTCACATCGGCGATATCGCCGGATGAAAAATGGGTCGCGCTGGGTGAAGACAGCGCTGTCGTGTTGCTCGATACGGCGACAGGCGAGCCGACCGAGCAGCGCATACAGCAACCAAATCTCGTCAACGCCATCCACTTTCATCCGAGCAATTCGAAGTTGGTGACCGGTGGCGTGGATCACACGGCCCGCGTCTTTGAAGTTCCCTCCGGCAGGCCGGTTGGCTTGCCGGTCCCGCATGGCAATGCGGTGCATCGCTGCCTCTGGTCGCCGGACGGGGAGACTTTTGCCACCGTGCATTGGACCGGCGATTTGATCCGCATCTGGAAACCGAGCGATCCGCGACTGGACGAATTTGTCGCGGCTCCGTCGGCTTGTGGGCCGTTCGTGCGGCTCAACGATCGCGGCGATCGTTGGCTGCCCAGTGTCTTCAATGGCTGGCGCGATCGCGCGGACTTCGAAGTCTGCGAGGTGGCGACCGGGAAGGCGCTCGGACCAAAACTCTCCGGGCCGGGGCTGATCAGCGACGCGGATTTTGTCTCGAAGTCTCGGCTGATCGTGCTGGTGGGAGGCAGCTCGCGTGACGATGCGGGCCGCAGCATCCCCGAACAGAAGTTGGACTCGCCCGGATTCGTTCGCTTTGTGAATGGTGAGACGGGCGAGCCGACCTGTCCCGACATGACGACACCTTCGCAGCCGATCGCCGTGAGGAGCAGCCCCGATGGCCAAACGGTCGTCGTGCTTTGCCATCTCGGTCAGGTGCTGCTGCTCGATCCTGCGAGCGGAAAACTCCGAACGGAACATCAAGCGTTTGATGGCCGACCGGCAAATCACGGTGGTTACGTCATTCGCGATCGGCTTCGCTTTTCGGAACGCGGAGATCATTTTCTCATTTGGGGCTGCGACTCGTTGGCGGAACTTCGCCAGTCGGACACGGGCGCACTCGTGGCCGCGATCCAGCACGACAGCAGTTTCATTCACGATGCCCAGTTCTCTCCCGACGGAACGCTGGTCGCGACGTGCTCGTCGGACTATTCCGTTCGTCTTTGGACGACTGCGACCGGTTTGATCTCCGGCAAGCCGCTGGCTCATTCCGGCTGGGTCTTCAGCGCCCAATTCAGCCGCGATGGCCGGCGACTGCTGACCGCTTCGGAAGACAAGCAGGCGCGGATTTGGGAGATCGCGACGGGAACCGCGATCCTGGCGACTCGCGAACACGGTGACCAAGTCTTCGGCGTGAATCTTTTGCCGGGTGAAGAGTTCTTCCTCGCATCAACTCGCGATGGCCAAGTGACCGCGTGGGACGCAACGCTTGGCAAGATGATGGCACCGGCACGGCGCATGCCCAACATGGTGTATCAACTCTCTCGCCAAAGTGGTGCAACACATGTGATCGCTTCGGGACAACTCGCTCCGATGCGCGGCTTCGATTGGACTCGATGGATTCTCGAACCCGATATGTCGCTGAGCCGTGAGGATGTGCAATTGCTTGGAGAGCTGCTTTCGTCCCAACGCATTCACGAAAGCGGTGCCGCCACAAGCCTGACGTCCGTCGATTGGATCGAACGCTGGAACACGTTCCGCAGGAAGTATCCTGACCATCCGAGTCTTCGAGTCAAAATGCCTGCGAAATAGTGCGTGCGGTTTTTTGGAAGTTGGCAGGATTGCAGATGCGTTCTGCCTTCACCGCCCCCGTCGGTAGAGCGATGACTCATTGACTGGTAGTGTCCTATTTTCAATGTGGCCCGACGTCGCCGACGTCGGGAATAGCCGACGTCAGCGACGTCGGCCTACAAATTAGGACACTACCCGCAATTCAGCAACCAGTCGCTCAGCGTCCGGCATTATGTCAGCGACAGCGGGCCGTCGCCGCAGAAGTCGGGATTGCCGAACTTCGTGATGTGATGGCCGAAGCCGTGAGCCAGCGACAGCAACAGCCGATTGTGAGCGACCTTGCCCGGCTTGATCGACTTGCCGGCGACAAACTCGGCCGCTTGGTCAATGGCATTCAGCACGCGGCTGGCAGGCGTCTTGTCGTAATTCAACGCGCGGCCCATTTTGAAATCGAGTCCGTTGCCGAGCAGCACGAACGGAATGTTGTCGAGCGTGTGCGAGTTCCCTTTGCCCAACTCGTTCGTCCAGACGATCAGCGTGTTGTCGAGCAGACTCCCCTGCCCTCCCGGTTCGGGAGTCTCGGCGAGCCGCTTTGCCAAGTACGCGAGCTGCTCGGCATACCACTTGTTGATGCGGGTCAGTTTTTCTTGAGCCTTCTCGTCACTGTCCGGGCTGTGCGAGATTTCGTGGTGCCCTTCATTGATGTCGAGCCACCGCATCTTCGCCTGACCGACGGAATTCGTGATCTGAAACGTCGCCACGCGAGCGAAATCCGACGCGAAGCTGTTGACCATCAGGTCGATCTGCAATTTGCAGAGCTTCGGCATGTTGTCGTTTTCTTCTTTGATCCCCGGTTCGAGTTCCGGGACAGCATGTCCGACCGCGTCTTTCGACGACGTCTTCAATTCTTGTTCGAGTTCACGCACGAACGTCGTCTGCTCTTCAAGCAACTGTCGATCCTCGGCGCTGACCGAAGTTGCGAGTTTTTTCAGATCAGCCTGCAAGTCGTCGAGGATGCTCTTGAGGCTCTCTTGATCTTTGAGCTTGCCATACAGCTTGCCAAACATCTGATACGGATCGTCGATGGGCGTGATCGGCTTGTTCGGCCCAGAGTACGACATGCGAGTCCAAGTGTCGGCTCGTTCGGGAACCATCACGCCGAACTCCAGCGAACCGAATCGCGTGCGAGTCGCCTCGTTGGCTTGCAGATAATTCTTGATCTCCTGGTCGATCGACAACCCGCTCGCCCAACCGGCCGGCGTGTGCGAGCCACCTTGGATGTTGCCCGGAAACAGTTCGACTCCGGTCAGCAAGCAGCCGATGCCGCGCATGTGATTGTCACCGTCGCCGCGCACCTTGTCGCAAACGCCGTGCAACGTCAGCAGCCGATCCTTGAACGGTTCAAGCGGGCTGAGACTTTCCTTCAACTTGAACTCCGAACCTTCCTCGTCCGGCCAAAACGTCGAGGGGACGACGCCATTGGGGCTGAACATCACCACCAGCCGCTGCTTGCGAGCCTGCTGATTCGCAAAGCCAAGGCTCGGCAAGTTCAACACAAACGGCAATGCAGCGGCGCTGAGGCCAAGGTCACGCAAGAATTCGCGGCGAGATTTTGGATGAAACATTTCCAGAACTCGATTCTCGGAAATTTGGGGGCCGATGACTTTGAAAACAACCGATTCGTCACAACGCAGAGGCTGCTGGCTCTGACTTGGCTTCACATTGATTCTTGAGTTTGTGGTTTTTGATGCGGTGATAAAGTCCGTCGGGAGCAAGATCCGCTCCGTTGGGCCAACACACCGCACCGAATTCATCCACAGACACTCGTTCAAAGAACGCCCGATCCTTCAAGGGTTCAAACATGGGGCCGAACAGTCGATCGGACAGAGTGACAACGCCGCTGGTTCCGTCTGCAAATTCCACGGACAGACAAAAGTCAGGCAAGGCTTTTACGGATAACACTCGATCCATGATGCTGCTCATTCCAATGGGGAAATCGACAGGAGTTGCTCGTGATCTTCGGCTCGCCGCCAGTTTTCTTCCAGTTCCGAACGGTGTTGCGACGCCCATTCTAAAACCAAGGCCAACGCTCGGCGTGGCAGTTTACCCTCGCGAACCCGCAGTGTCTCGATCTCAATGACCGCTGCCTCGGAACCGTAGTAGGCATGAAAATGCGGTGGAGCGTGCTCGTCGAAATACATGCGAACTGCAACACCGAAAAAGAAGCTGATCGTGGGCATTGGCTCCCTCTCTTTCAGCGTGACGACGTCGGCTGAATTGCGGACGTCGCAATGATCTCAACCATCAGGTGGTGGATATTGAAGTTGTCTTTGACGAAGGACGCTCGCAGGTTTTCTCGTGTGTTCGAGCCGAACGCTCGGATCGGCTGCTTGACCAGGAAGTGAAACAGTTGCTCGACGAACGCGGAGTGCGTCTCCGGGCTGTCGGCGAGGAATTTCGCGAGGTCGTTGACTCCGGAGAACTGCACGAGATCGCCGTTGCGAGTTCGGTACGCTCCGGTCGCATTGACTGGTTTGCCGTTCTCTTCTTTTCGGAATCGACCGACGGCGTCGAAGTGCTCCAGCGTAAAGCCGAGCGGATTGATCATCGCGTGACAGGACTGACACGACTCCGGCTTCGTTTGCAGAGCGACCCGTTCGCGAGTCGTCAGGTCGGGTCGCAAATGCGGAGCGAGCGGTGCGACCGCTTCCGGCGGCGGACGCAACGACCGGCCCAGCACACTTCGCGCGATGAAGATACCGCGATGAATCGGCGAGCTGCTGCCGGTGTACGCGAAGCCGGCCATCAAATACGGGTGAGACAACACGCCCGCTCGCTGTTCGGGTTCGAGTTCGACTTTTTGGAACGGAGCATCGTCGGACGGCTCTTGTTCATCAGGCATCTTCGCTCCGTAAAACTTCGCGAGCCGGCCGTTCAAATAAATCGAATCGGTGAGCAGCAACTGTCGGAAGTCGGCGGTGTCGCTCTTGATGATTTCGTCGAGCGACAACTCCAGCGATGTTCGCAGATCGTTCGCGATCGTCGCGTTGAATTCCGGGAAGCGTTCCGTGTCCTTCGAGACATCGGGGACGTGCTCGACCTTCAGCCAGGTCAGCAGGAACTCACGCAGCTTCGAGCGTGTGCGCGGATCGGCGAGCAATCTTGTCGCGTGTTGAGCGACCTGCTCGCGTGTCTTGAGTTCCCCCTTCGCCGCAGCGTCGAGCAGCGCTTGATCTGGCAGCGAGTCATACATCGCGAACGAAATCCGCGACGCGACGTCGAAGGGATCTGTTGGTAGTTCCGCCTTCAGGCGGTCGCTTTCTTTTGATTCACCGCCTAAAGGCGGAACTACGAACTGGCCACCAAGCTCCCGATACAGAAACCTTGGCGACTTGAGCGTCAGCAGCACGGATCGCTTCACGGCAGTCTCCGCTTCGATGCCTTCCGAGAAATGCCGATCGACGAAGATCGTTCGTTGATCGTCATCGAGCGGCCGGCGAAAGGCGCGTTCGGCGAAGCGTCGGCAAAACGATTTCAGGATTTCGATCCGTTCCGGCGCGTCGCGCTTCGTGCCGGCGAATTCGTCGCAACGAGACGCGACGAACGTCGAGACCTCGATCGCCGCATCGGTCGTCGCTTGATCCCATTCTTTCGAGATCGACGTCGCCTTCTCCCAACCGACACTGCGATCGTCGGGCGGGAAGCGAGTCGTTACGTCGAACACTTCATTCGGACGACTGGTCGAAAGACACCGAGCCGGGATCACCTCCGCGACGCGATGTGGTCGCTTCCATTCCAGCGAAATGAATGCGGGAGCCGGCGGCTTTTCTTTGGCCTTCTTGTCATCGACCCCTTGCTTGGCCTTTGAGAATTCCAGCTTCAGCGCGTAAGTCCGACCGGCCAACAGAAAGATCGACTCGCGATGCTCGGTCTCCTTGCCGGACTGCACCCAGTTATCGACGAGCGGTTGCTTGAGATCGTTGATCCACAACCGCGAGGCTTGATCGGTGCGGACGGTGAATTCGTACTCGCCGGAGTCCGGAGCCGTCACGGCCCCTTCCCAGCGGATCGAGAACTCGTGCGGTTCCATCTTCTCGTCATCGGGGCTTTTGTCTTTGAAGTCGAACGCAACGACAGGATCCACCCGATCGAGAGCACGAGCGTCCCCGCGAAAGCCTCGCGCCTTGAAGTATTCGCCGCGCAGTCCTTCTTTGTTGTCGATGTTTCCGGCACCGCGAAAGCTGCCGATTAGATCGGCGATGGCATTGCGATACTGCCGCACCGTCAGCCGCGAGAGTTCGACTCGAACCGGTTTGTTCCGAGCCTGCGCCGTCGGCGAATAAAACGTCTCGTGTATGAACTGCGAGACCTTGCGAGCCTCCTCACCGACGACCGTCCCCGGTTTGTCTTCCGGCATCGTCTTGCTGATGTACTCCGTCAATTCGCCGATCGACCGCTCGCCAACCAACGGATGCGGATAACTTTCGGTGGTTCCTTCACCCGTCTTGCCGTGACACGACGCGCAGACCTGCTGATAAATCTGCTCGCCCGTCCGATCCGCCGCACTGCTGGCCGAGATGCAGGACATCAGCGTGACACCGGCGAACAACAGAATCAGAAATCGTTGAAGGGCAGGCATAAGGCGCGAGCAGTTCTCAAGGCGCGAGGAAACATGAGGCGGGCGACTGACGACACGAGGATCATAAAACGCGAACCTCGCATGTCGAGCGAGGCGGGGTGTGCCAACACGGCTAGCCAATGTTTCAAACTGTGAAGGGTGCGCCGCTATGTAACCCGAAGCGTGAGCGAGGGAATGCCCCGGAACTCCCTCGCTCACGCTGCGGGCTACATGTCTGAGACCGGACAATTAGCCAGCCGTGGGTGTGCCAAATATTCATCGGAAGCTTGGAACTTGTGGCATTCGCGTTGGTCGTCCTCCGGTCATTGTCTTTTTGAAACGCAGAGGCCGCAAAGGAAACGCACGCAGAGTACGCTGAGAACTCTTCGCGAACTCTGCGTTCTTCTCAGCGGACTCTGCGTTTCAAAAAACTGCTTTCACTTGCCCGGCTTCAACATCAGCGATCTCAACGTTTCCAAATTGACCGCGTCCATCTCCTGACCGTCACGCTGCTCCTTCGCGGTTTCGAGGTACATCGGCAGGTTGGCGAAGCGCGGGTCGTTGACGAGATGCCGGAACGGTTCCAGGCCGAGACAGCCTTCGCCGATGTGCTCGTGCCGATCGACTCGGCTGCCGAGTGGCTTCTTGCTGTCGTTGAGATGAAAGCAGCGAATGCGGTCGAGGCCAATCGTTCGATCGAACTCGCTCATCGTGGCCGCGTACTCGTCAGGCGTCGCGAGCGGATACCCGGCGGCGAAGATGTGACAGCTATCGACGCACACCGCCACGCGATCGGGATGTTTGACGTGCTCGATGATCCACGCGAGGTGCTCGAACTTCGCGCCGAGATTCGTCCCTTGCCCCGCCGTCGTTTCGAGCAACGTCAGTGTCTTGAACTTCGGCGTCGCGCGATGCACCGCGTCCAACGCCTTGACGATCCGCTTCAAACCGGATTCCTCGTCCGATTCAACATAACTGCCGGGGTGCATGACCACGCCGATCAGGCCGAGCGCTTCGGCCCGTTGCAGTTCGATAACGAACGCCTCGACCGACTTGTCCCACAGCTCATCCTTGGGACTGGCGAGATTGATGAGATAACTGTCGTGTGCCACCGGCTGTTGAATCCCGATTCGTTCGATCGCGTCGCGAAACGCCCGCACGTCGTCATCCGACAACGGTTTCGCCGCCCACTGGTTGTTGTTCTTCGTGAAAAGCTGCACGGCATCGAGACCCAACTCGGCAGCCGCCTCGACCGCTTTGTAATAGCCTCCCGCAATCGACAAGTGCGACCCAAACAAC
>JAYVQJ010000019.1:0-12631 GCA_043777235.1 Planctomycetia bacterium | reverse complement strand
GGCTCGTCACGCGGAGCGGTGACGGCTACGTAGCCATCATCGCTCCGCGTGATGAGCCGAACGCTTCACACAGCGCAGTTATTTTCTGCGATCGGTATAAGGTTCTTGACGCGATCAACGCTAGGCGAAGTTTGATTCGGGCAACGACGTCGTTTTTCTGGCGGACTCGTTGCGGTTTCATCTGCCAGAAACAAAAAAACCCAGCCGAATTGGGCCGGGTTTGTCGGTTTCGCGAAGACCTCGATTCACACGTCTTAACCGGCTGGCTCGGCGGTGATCTTACCACGAGCCTTAAACATCACGGGAGCCGGTCGTCCATTAACCGTGATCGAGAATTCCTCAGCCAGATCGCCCGGTTTAACGGGAGCCGTGATCGTCATTGGCAAGATGTGGACTTGAGCAGCCGCCTGCGGCAAGCGGACTTTGAACAGCCCGCCTTCGGATTCACATTCCACCTTATCGATTTGGAACGGCTGACGTCCTTTGACAACGACGGTAAACGTCTTTGCTTCGCCTGGCTTCATCAAACCCAACGAGACGATTGAGGGGGTCACTGTGAAGTCTGCTTCGACGGTCGCCTCGACTAACAGCGGAACTTGCGGGCTGTTCTGGTCGTCGGTAATGACCGTGAGCTGTTCACGAATCGCTCCCGGCGGCGCGGTCGCGGCCAGCGTCACGATGATGTCGTAATCAACTCGGCCGTTGCCGCGAGCGGTCTCGACAGCCTTGGCGACGACTGATTCCGTGCGGCTCTTGATCTCTTTGATCAACCATTCGTTGCGGCCAGCGTACTGCAACTTGATCGTGCGAGTCGCTTCCTTGCCATGTTCGACGCCACCGAAATTGACCGAACCCGGATCGAAGACGACGTCGGTCCGAATGTAAGCAGTGATCGGAATGCGAACTTCTTGATGCAAGGGTGAGTCGAACGTGATGATGACGTTCGAATCCTTGCGTCGCGTGAATTTGCGAGTATCCATCGTGACTTCGATGTAGCCTTCTTCCAGGCTTTCCAGCGAGGTCTTGCTGGGCTTGCCTGCCGAGCAACCGCAGGTCGTGCGGACGTCGGCGATATGCACCGCCTGCTTGTAGAGGTTCGTGATTTTCACGCGAGCGACCGCGTCCGAGCCGCGAGCGACAACGCCGAAGTCGATGTTCCGTTGATCGAACATCTTATCGGCCCAGTTCAATTCCTGAGCCGACGCCGAAGCGGCACAGCACGCTCCGAAAATCAGGGCCAAACACAAGCGGGAAAGGGGAGCATTCAACATGATGGTCACTCGCTCTGGGTGTGCAACGTGGTCCAGCCCAACGCCGCAACAACAGAAGACGGCTCACGGCAACTCCTTGTGAGCCACAAACGACGACCCTCGTGGGAGGGAAAGACGACACGCAACCCATTCGCGGGATGCATCGTCAACGGCGACCGGCTGGATCAATAAGCTCCAGGGACGGACGCACGTTCGATGCCTGTCCCCATCGGCAGATTTTGCCGCGCGAGGTTAGTAGTGCTTTTCGGAAATGTCAACGAGCGGTTTTCTGCACCAATCAAGCCTTGCGCGACCCGCAAGGTCGCCGCAATCCGACGTGTCGATGACGGACGATGAAGTCGAAATCGACGTCACATCGGTGCCCATGCGAAAGCCCGCTCGATCCTTCGAGCGGGCTTTCTGCATTTCGAGTGATTGGCGAGTTTCGTCCGACGGACAACCCACGTGACAGGTCACGGCTTCTTCAACGCCTTCAACGTGGCGATCAGCCGAGCGGGATCATCGCTCGACAGTGAATCGGGGTGATGCTTCAACAGCTCGGCAATTTCGTCCTCAGCACCGGTCGTCCCGTTGAGGTGCAGCTTCACTCCGGCTTGTCGCACACGGCCGACCAGTGTCGTGTCGCTCAACCACTTCGGCCATAAGCGAACCATCTCGACTCCCGCCGCCGCATAGGCTTCGATCTCTTCCGGCTTCTCGATCAGTCCCAACTGCCGAGCCTGCGGCAACAGTTTGCGAAACCGCTTTGCCTGCTCGACGCTGCGAGCACCGACGATGATTCGCTTCGGATCGCCGTGAGCCTTCACGGCCTCAACGACTTTTCGGTCGTAGTCGTTGTCGCTCTCCTTCAGATCAAGCAGCACATCGATCTTGTCGTTGCAGAGCGATAGCACTTGCGCGAGTGTCGGCACTCGTTCGCCCGCGAACTTCGGATCGAACTTCGATCCGGCATCGAGTTGCTGAATCTCCGCCAGTGTCCGATCGCTGATTTTCCCCGTGCCATTAGTCGCATGATCGAGCGTCGCGTCGTGTGACAACACCAACACTCCGTCCTTCGTCGTCCGCACATCGACTTCGACAGCGGTGGCTCCGACTTCGATCGCTCGCCGAGTACTCGCCAACGTGTTCTCCGGCCGATCGGCGCTTGACCCGCGATGCGCGACAATTTGCTTGACGGCTCGCGCCGGGTTTTTCTCCGCGAACGATGAGTTGCCCCAAACAGTCAGCAGGCCGCATCCCAACCAAACAGCAACGCGTAACGACATCGAAATTCTCCGAGGCAGATAACTGCGGAACCGTCTTTACAGGAACCGTGGAACGTGAGCTGAAATAATTCACAACCATTTCCTGAAGCCCGGTCGCACAAACCGACCGGGCTTTTTCGTTTGTTCGCGGCACTTGACGGACGCCCTGCCGACCGCCAGCTTTCGCCCTCTTGAATTCTTGCTTTGGGTCTCTATTTCACGGTGATCGCCGAGGAGTTTTTGATGTTTCGCGTGTTGATTACGGACAATCTCGCCCCCGCTGGACTGAAGATCCTGCAAGAGACTCCTGGCATTGAGGTGGATAATCGTTCGAAGCTGACCCCCGCCGAAGTGCGCGAAGCGTTGAAGACCGCCGACGGTATCATCATCCGCAGCGGTACGGAATTGACGCCCGAATTGCTCGAAGGGCAACAGCGGTTGAAGGTCATCGTGCGAGCCGGCGTGGGTGTCGACAACATCAACCTGCCGACCGCGACCCGCGAAGGGATCGTCGTGATGAACACGCCGGCCGGGAACACCACCAGCACGGCCGAGCACACCGTCACGATGATGATGGCTCTGTCACGCAACGTCGCCGCCGCCGACGCCAGCATGAAGTCGGGCAAGTGGGATCGCAACAAATTCAAAGGGACTCAGCTCGCTGGCAAGACGTTGGCGGTTGTTGGACTGGGACGTATTGGGCAAGCGGTCGCGAAACGGGCGATCGGTCTCGAAATGAAAGTCGTCGGTTACGACCCGTTCCTCTCCGCCGAGCGTGCCGCCGAACAAGGGATCGAACTGATTCGCGACGTCGACGAGATCGTCACTCGCTGCGATTACATCACTGTTCACACACCGCTCGACGATGGCACTCGCGGACTGATCAACGCCGAACGGATCGCGAAGATGCGAAAGGGGGTGCGGATCATCAACTGCGCTCGCGGCGGTATCGTCGATGAGACCGCGTTGGCCGACGCGCTCAAGTCGGGTCACGTCGCCGGTGCCGCGTTGGATGTCTTCGTCGAAGAGCCGCCCCCCGCCGATCATCCGTTGCTGAAAGCTCCGAATCTGCTGACGACGCCGCATCTCGGTGCGTCGACCGAAGAAGCCCAAGAGGCGGTCAGTGTCGAAGCGGCTGAGATCATTGTCGGCTTCTTAATCCGCAGCGAAGTGCGTCACGCGGTCAACTTGATTCCGATCAGTGGGGCCGAGATGGTCGACATGAAGCCGTATCTCGACATCGGCTATCGGCTCGGCCTGTTGCTCAGCCAGTTGAAGAAGACCGCGCGAGTGCAGTCCGCTCGGCTGCTGTATCGCGGCGATGCGGCGACGAAGAAAACAAAGCTGATCACCGCGGCGTTCACCTCCGGCTTTATGGCCTCGGCCGACGACAGCGGAGTCAACATCGTCAATGCCGACACGCTCGCTCGTGAACGAGGGATCGAGATCACGGAATCGTCTTCGTCCGAACGAGGCGACTTCTCAACGCTGGTCAGCGCGACGATCGTCACTGACGCGGGAGAGTTCTCTGCCGCAGGAACGATCTTCGGTAACCAGTTCTTGCGATTGGTAAAGCTCGGCGACTTCCATCTCGACGCGTACCTCGATGGCGACTTGCTGATGTATCACCACATCGACGCTCCCGGTTTGATCGGCTTCATGGGGACCGCCTTCGGCAAGCACAACGTCAACATCGCGCACCTCGCGCTGGGTCGAAAGGTTGCCGGCGGAGAAGCGGTTGCCGTGCTGAACCTCGATGGTGCGCCAACTCCCGAATCGCTCGTCGAAGTTTCAAAGCACGACAAAGTCATCCGCGTCGAGACAGTGCAGTTGCCCGCCGCTGGTGCGCCGTTGCCGTGGTTGATTCGCGGATGAGTTTGGAGGTTGGGCACTCTTGCCCGACTCTTCCTCAATTCGGGACGGGCAAGAGTGCCCATCCTCCGACACTGCCCTTGCCTTGTCGCTCTCGGCAAGTTCAACTGCTGCACCGATCAGCCGTTGCCGATGGATGAAAGCGGGGAACCAGCGATCGCGGAGGTCAACGATGTTTGGCGTCAGCAGTCTGAGTCGACAGTGCGACGGTGTCTCGCGGCGAGTGTTGTTGCAAGCGGGTGGTCTCGGCCTGTTCGGCTTGAATCTGCCGGGCTTGCTACGAGCGGAAGCGGCCACAAAAAATCGCTCGAAGGAGATGAACTGCATTCTGTTGTTCACGGCCGGCGGAATGAGCAACATCGACACGCTGGACATGAAGCCGGACGCGCCCATCGAGTATCGTGGCGAGTTCACGCCGATCCCCAGCAACGTCCCCGGCACTCAGGTTTGCGAGCATCTGCCGCGGATGGCTCAGGTGATGGACAAGGTTTGTCTGATCAAGTCGATCGTCCATGCTGAGAGCGGCGATCACACGGCGGCGATGCACTACATGCTGACGGGCTATCCGCAGCGTCCCGACCCGACGGGGCAACCGGTCGGCTCGACGATTTATCCGGCGTTCGGCTCGGTCATCTCGAACGGAACTCGGCTGGCGAAATAATCTGCCCCCCAACGTGCTCATCGGCAGCAAGATGAGCTACGTCGGAGTGGGATATCTCAGTTCAAAATACGATCCGCTCCCCATCAAGTCAGACCCGAACGCGAAGGACTTTAGCGTCGAGGATGTCAGCATCCCGAACGAAGTCGGCTTCGATCGCACGATGCGCCGCCGCCGAATGCTCGACCGGTTGGACGGCTGGCAGCGACAAATCGAGTCGGCGATGAAGTCGCCGAACGCAACAACCGTTGGCGGCGCGGTACTCGACCGCAGTGAATTCTACCGGCAAGCGTTCGATCTCATCACGTCGCCTGGAGCGAAGAAAGCCTTCGACCTGCAAGCCGAACCGGATGCCGTCCGCGATCGGTACGGTCGCAATCGTGAGGGGCAAGCGACGCTGCTGGCTCGGCGATTGATCGAGTCCGGCGTCCGCTTCGTGACCGTCGGCTTCAACGGGTGGGATACGCACGTTAAGAATTTCATCAGCTTGAAACAGCCGCTACTGCCGACGCTCGATCAAGCGTGGTCCGCATTGCTGGAAGACTTGTCGCAACGTGGGCTACTCGATTCGACGCTCGTGATCTGCGCCGGCGAGTTCGGTCGCACTCCGGGCATCAACGGCGGAGCGGGCCGCGATCATTACGCTCCGTGCAACGCCGTCGGCTTCAGCGGTGCGGGAACGGCGATGGGGCACACAGTCGGCAAGACCGACAGCAAATGTGCGTCGGTCGGCGGCCAGAACAACAGCACGCTCGATTACGCCGCGACGATTTATCGACTGCTCGGCATCGACGACTCGCAAGAGTACCGCACCGAAGACGGCCGCCCCGTGCTGATCAACGCGGGCGGCAAACCGATGGACGGCGTCATCGCTTGAGGAAAGGGCAGTGCAAAGTGAAGAGTGCAAAGTGCAAAGTTCAAAATGATCGTTGCCTGACACTTTGCACTTTGCACTCGTCACTCTGCACTTTGCACTGCGTTCTCGTCACGGCCGGACTACTCCTCGCATACGGCTCATCGGCCATCGCTCAACTGCCGCAAGCTCCGCAGTACGCGGACTGCCGGCTCGACTCGATCTTTCCGAACGGCGGGCAACAGGGGACGACGGTCACGGTCACGTTCCGAGGCCAAGCGTACGCCTTGAACCCGCCGCGAAGTGTGATCATCGACGGGCCGCCGGGGATCACGGTGAAGGAACTCAAGGAAGGGGAGAAGGGAACGGTCGTCGGCACGTTGGAGATCGCGGCCGATGCTCCGCCGGGACGTCGCTGGATGCGGATCGTCAACGATCGGAGCGGGCTGACGAACTTTGCACATTTCGTCGTCGGCCGCTTGCCGGAGACTCTTGAAGTTGAACCGAACAACGAACTCGCGAAAGCAACCACAGTCACGACACCGGTCGTGCTTAACGGGAAGATTGCCCCGAAGGCGGACATCGACTGCGTTCGCTTCTCTGGCAAAACTGGGCAAAAACTGGTCGCGGCGATCGCGGCGTTTTCGCTCGACATTCATGGGCAATACAAGGACTACGGCATCGCTGACTTCAGCCTGGAATTACTCGACGCCGACGGCCGCACGCTGGCGGCGGCAGAAGACACGCTCGGCTTCGATCCGCTGATCGAGCACACGCTGCCGCGCGACGGCGACTATTTTGTGCGCGTGACGATGTTGAACTTCACTGGTTATCCCGATGCTGTTTATCGGCTGACGCTCGGCGAGGTGCCATATGTAGTCGGCACGTTTCCATCGGGACTGCGACGCGGGACGGAAGCTGAAGTCGAACTGTTCGGCCCAAACATTCCTCCCGGCACGAAACGCCGAGTGCGAGCCGAAGCTGATCCAACCATCCCGCTGCAACATGTCGCGCTGGATGATCCCCCGAATTCGGGACTCGACGTACCGCTCGCCATCGGCGACTGGCCGGAGCTGCTCGAAGCCGAGCCGAACAACGATCGCGAACGCGCGATGCCGTTGAGTTGGCCGGTCACAGTCAACGCTCGCTTTGCCGAACCAAACGATGCCGACTGGTATCGCGTCTCGCTGACGGCCGGCCAGAAAGTTTGGTTCGACGTGATTGCTCAGCGATTCACCGCGTCCCCCGCTGACACGCTGCTGCAAGTCTTCGACGCCGATGGAAAGTTGCTCGCGGAGAACGATGACGACTCGCACGACCCGGAGTACGAATCGTTTCATCACTTCCGCACGACCGACAGCAAGCTGCTGTTCACCGCGGCGACAGCGGGCGAGTTCTTCGTGAAGCTCACCGAACAAAGTGGACTTGGCGGGCCGCGAGCGGTCTACCGCTTGTCCGTGTACGAAGCGAAGCCAGACTTTCATGTGAGGCACTTCCAGGATGCCGTGCCGATCTGGGGGCCAGGTTCGACGGCAGCCGTGCTCGTGAAGATCGATCACCTCGGGGACTTCAACGACGACGTCGAATGCTCGATCGAAGGCTTGCCGGATGGTTGGAAAGGCTCGTCAGCCGTGTCGCTCGGTCGCAAACCAGAGCGGTACTACAACAACTACCAGCGGAAAGTTTTTTTGACGATCACCGCTCCGGCCGATGCCGCAATCGGGACGGTCGTGCCGTTCCGGATCATCGGGCGAGCGAAACGCGGCGACGAAACAATTGAGCATCGCTCGTGGCCGTTGACGCTGTTCTACTCCAGCGACATCGGTTTCTTCCGAACCAGTCAACAGACGCGAGCTGCGATCGCAAAGCCACAAGGTCCGTGGCTGGAACTCGCCAATGTCTCCGAACTCAAACTGAATCCTGGTGGCACAGCGATTCTGCCGGTCAAAGTTTTGGGAGCTGCCGCCGACCTCAAGATGATGCCATTGGTAATCAACCTCTGCACGAACGGAGTCGCCTGCGGATTGGTGACGCCTCAGAATATCCCGATCAAAGATGGCATCGCGGAAGTTCCCGTGAAGATCCCGGCCGAAATGCCGCTGGGGACATTTCGGATCGTGGCCGCTCAAACATGGGGAGCCGACATTCGCGTCGGAATGCCCGGTCCTTGCACTCCTTTGATCAAGCTGGTGGTTGAGCCTGCGGCGAAATGAGTGTTTTCACGTCGCGCGGCTCGCTTGCATCGGTTTGGGCCGCCTCTACAATCCCGCGTTCCGAAATCGGCGGGAAATCCAGCAGTTTGTGAAACCCCGCGAAACGTGTGAGAAATCAAAGTCGAGGAGAGGTCGATGGGGCGGTATACAGGTCCGAAGGCGCGCATCAATCGCCGTCTGGAACAACAAGTCTACGAGACATCGGGTGCGATCCGAGCCTCCGAAAAACGACAGCAGCCTCCCGGACAACACATCCGCAAGAAGAAGCTCTCGACCTTCGGACAAGGCATGCGCGAGAAGCAGAAAATCAAATACTACTACGGCCTTCGCGAACGCCAATTGCGACGCTACTTCAATGAGGCTCGCCGTCTGCCGGGCAACACCGGCGAACGCTTGATGGTCATGTGCGAGTGCCGGCTGGATAACGTCATCCGCCGCGCCGGCCTGACCCGCACTCGTTTGCAGGCTCGGCAGGGAGTCGTTCACTCGCACTTCCAAGTCAACGGCCGAACGGTCGATATTCCTTCGATCCTGCTGAAGCCGGGTGACGTCGTGCGAGTTCGCGATCGCCACAACCTCAAGAAGGTTTACGAGGAATTGGCGTCGTCTAATTCCTCCGAGAAGTGCGATTGGCTGTCGACCGACGAAAAGGCTTTGGAAGTTCGCATGACGAGCATGCCCGGAGCCAGCGACGTCAGTCTGCCGGTCGACGTCGGTCAGGTGGTTGTGTTCCTGTCGCGATAATCAAATCCGTTTGGCTCGGAGAGCCACGATCAAACACCGAGCCACTGCGATTGCAGTGGCTCGTTCGCTTTCGAGAAGTGTCTTCATTGATGTGGCCCGGCGTCGCCGACGCCGGGAATCGGGTTTCAGCGAAACCTGCCCACACTCAAATCGGACACCATGCGCATTCGGTGCCGGCGATTCACTGCCCTTTGTCTCGCGAAGGACGAGCGATGTCAGAGCGACGCTTCCCAGCCGTGTTGTTGTTCGGAATGCCGGGAGTTGGCAAAGGGACGCAAGGCCAACTGCTCGGAAAGATTCGCGGGCTGTTCCATCTTTCGACCGGCGCGATTTTCCGCGCGCTGGCGGACGACACCGACGACGGTCGCTTGGTCGCCGATCGCCTGCGGCACGGACAACTGGTTCCCGACGATTTGACGATCGAAGTCTGGACGCATTGGCTCAACGCGCATGTCGAGTCCGGGAAATTTCAGCCGGACCATCAAGTACTGTTGCTCGACGGCATCCCGCGCAACGTCCTGCAATGCGAACGACTGACCGAGCACATCGACGTCTTGCAGATCATCTACCTCAACCCGCCCAGCGACGAACCGATTGTTCAACGGCTCCGGCAGCGGGCGTTGATCGAGGGTCGCTCCGACGACGCGGACGAGTTCATCATCCGCAGTCGCTTCGAGGTCTACCGCCGTGATACTGCTCCGGTCTTGAACTACTACTCGCAGGATCTCATTCACGAGATCGACCCGATGGGTTCGCCGGCCGATGTACTCAAGAGAATTCTCGAACGATTGCTTCCAGTGATGGCAACGGTGGCGGTTCGACCGCTGAATTTGACGGCGACGTGAACCCGCCGGATGATGCCAAGTGACATTCGTGGACCGACGCAGCCTGCGTCGGCAACATGAACCTCAGGTCGACGGTCTCTTGCATGATCATCATCCCGCTCAACACCGACGCGCCGATCTACCACTGGCCGTGGCTGACATTGGTGTTGATCGCGACGAACGCCTTCACGTTTTTTCTCACCGGCTTCGGCAGCGAGCGTGATGGCTGGATGTTGCAGTTCGGTAATGGGCTGCATCCGCTGGAGTGGTTGGCCTGCAACTTTTTGCATTTCGGCTGGATGCACTTGATCGGGAACATGGTCTTCCTGTGGGGCTTCGGCATGATCGTCGAAGGCAAGCTGGGTTGGTGGCGATTCTTGCTGATGTATCTCGTCATCGGAACTCTTGGTTCGGCATTCATTCAATTGGTGATGCTCGGCCACAGCAGCGAGTTGCCGGTCAGAGGCGGCGGCGGTTCATCGCTGGTGATCTTCGGTTTGCTGGCCGCGTGCATGATTTGGGCTCCGAAGAATGAACTGGATGTTTTCCTTTGGTTCGGCTTTCGCCCGATGGTGGCCGAGATTTCGAATTTGGTATTCGGTACCTGGTACATCGCCGAGCAGTTCTTCTTCGCTTGGCTCACTGGCTTCTCGATGGGGAGCGCTGTCGGGCACTTAATCGGTGCGACTTTTGGCGCAGTGGTCGGCGTTGCGATGCTGAAGCTCGGCTGGGTTGATTGCGAGAATTGGGACTTGTTCGCGTTGTGGAGCGGTCGACTCGGGCAGCCGGTTGATCTTGTGCGTTGGCAGGACAGTATTGAGATCACGCATTCGCCCAATCTGAACGGCGACGATACGTCTGTCGCGACGGCGATCCCGAAGAAGAAGGCGAAGTTTCGGCCGTCGATTTATCTGTCATCGGCCAAACCGAAGCGTCGCAAGCCGAAGCAGGTCGCGCCGTCTTTGTCGTCGGACACCGAAGAATCGCAATCTGATGTTCCGGCGGACAAGCGGTCGATGTCCGAATCTTCGCTGCCGTCCGCGACGCTCAAAGTCTTGGATCGAATGCGCGAGTTACTTCGCGCCGGGAAACCTCAAGCCGCGCTGACCGAGTATCGCAAGCGACTGCGGATCGTCGGTCAGTGGCCGTTGGATGTCGACGACTTGCACGCTCTCTCAGACGGCATGTTCAAGCTCAAGTTGTGGGACGACGCGACTCCACTGCTCCAGGAATACATCGAACGGTTCCCCGCGCAAGCCGACGCCGCACGCATCAAGCTGGCCGCGATCTGCTGTGAGGTTCAGAACCGTCCGCTCGCGGCGATCAAACTGCTCGATCAAGTGGAACTCGACGACCTGCCAGATTCGATCCGAGGCCACATCGCACAGATTCGCCAAAAGGCAGAGCGACTGCTCGACGATGAGACGTTTGAATTGGATGGCAAGAGCTGGTGACTGCGGCAAATCAAAGAGACCTGACCCCTTTCTGCTCCCGAAAGCCAATCCACCGAAACAGTTCCTCGACGAAGCTCGCCGGCTGCACCGCCGGAAAGTCACTTCGACAGAATTTTGGAATGCGCTCTGCGGAATCGACGGCCAGTTGAGCCAATTGTTTCCGACCCAAACGCAGCGAGTGGCCTTTTCCAAAACCGCCGAATGGAAGAAGTTCCACGAGCTGTGGCAGGAGCTTCAAGAGCGCGACAAACAATCCAACCGCGCCTTCGCCGCCAGCACCGCCAGTGCCAACGGCACCGTGATTCTGCGGCTCCCCAAATCGGTCCACACGGCGTTGATCCGCGAAGCCGAGCACGAGGGCACGTCGCTCAACCAGTTATGCGTCGCCAAACTCAGCGCCCAATTGGCCGAAGTCGTGTCCTGAGTCATCAATGACCCCCGATCCTCCGCATTTCAGGGGTCTCGCTGGCTCTTGCGTGGTTGATTGGAAACAACCTCTGAAGAGGTCTGACTCTCGTCTGTTACGCTCGGCACCGCAGCTTGGCCAACGCGAGCGAATCGCGGCCATCCTGTCGAAAAGCTATGACACTGACGAACCAGAACTCGCCGCCAAGCACAACGAGCATCAACCGTTGGCAAACCTGAATCAAAACAAAGGCATGACGACAACCAAACTCGATTTGACGAGCGGGGGCTGTTGTTGAATAATACAACAGTCCGCAGGCAGGAAAGTCGAAAGAGAACTCATGGACGACATCCACATCGTCTGGGACTTGGAAGACGAACCAGAGGGGAACGTCCAGCACATCCAAGAGCACGACGTCACGATGGATGAAGTCGAGGACGTGTTGTACGACCCAGACAGCGTCACGACGGTCAGTCGGTCGTCGGGGGAGCCAATCACATTCGGGCACACAGCCACGGGACGATACTTGGCTGTTGTGTGGGAACACGTTCAAGACGATCCGCTGACCATGCGGCCGATCACGGCCTATGACGCATCAGAGCCAACTCAACCCAGCCGCAGACGGAAAAAACGATGACCACTCGCATTCACCGGCCTCGCCAACAGACTGCCGCTCAAGCCACCGCTGAGCGAGCCACGCGGGCGAAGTTCCAACGCGACAAGCCCAGCCTGAAACAACTGCTGGCCAGCGGCGACTATTCGGAGCCGGTCGCGCAAGCCGAGTATTGGGATTTGCGCAAGGCGATTGTGTGCCTGAGAGGACTCCGCGAAGCGGCCGGCTTGAGCCTGGCCGACGTCGCCGAACGCACGGGCATCGACCGCGCCGCGATCTGCCGTCTGGAGAACGGCACTCACGAGAACCCGACCATCAACACGCTCAACCGCTACGCCGAAGCCCTTGGCCGCCGGATTTCCTTCCGAGTCGTCGATGTCGACGGGTGAACCACGGGCCGCTCGCAGTCCGTCTATGCTGCTGCGGTGCCAGATCCAATCCAGGTCCATTCTTGTGATCGCTGAGTCCTGTCCCCGAGA
>JAYVQJ010000018.1:0-3214 GCA_043777235.1 Planctomycetia bacterium | reverse complement strand
CATCGTCCTCATTCGGAGCAGGAGGCACCGAAAGGGAGTCGACCGGTTCCGGAGCGGGTGGTACGAGAATCACTCGGTCGGTCGCGGGATTTGGTTGCGAATCCTCGAAGTCGAACCCCGGCAACTCATCGGCCTTGGCAGACGTCGGCTGAACGACACTGTTCGCGGGGGAACGCTTCGCGGCATTTGGAGCGGACGACGGTGATTTCGTCGCCGTGTTGCGGGTTGAACTTTGGATCGCGGCCAGCACGGACTCTGGACGGTCATCAAACACGTCGAACGCAACTTCCATTTCAGAAGCCCGAGTCGCTTTCTGCCAAGCATCGGAAACTCGACCCGCCGCCAAGTCGGCACGAGCCGATTTCAACAAAGCCGTCGCACGAGCTTTCAATTCATGGCTCTTCGCGGCATTCGGAGCGGACGACTTTGATTTCGCAGCGGTGTTGCCGGTCGCATGTTGGATCGCCTCCAGCACAGATTCTGGACGGTCTTCAAACACTCCGAACGCAACATTCAACTCCGAAGCCTGCGTGGCTTTCTCGTGCGCATCCGTGACTCGCCCCGCCGCCAAATCTTTGCGAGCGTCGTTCAACAGAGCCGTTGCCTGAGCCTTTAGGTCGTCGTGCTCCGCCTTGTTGGACTGCACCGACTTCTGAGATTGGGACAATTGGTCAATTTCATCGAGCAACGTTTCGGGGCGGTCGTCCAGCAGCTTGAAACTCGCGTCGAGTTTTTGAGCCGCCAGCGCCTTCTGCCGAGCCGCATCAATTCGGCCCGCTTGTAAGTCTTGCCGAGCTTGCTGAAGAGTCGTCATCGCATGCTGACGAATGCTCGCAGCGGTTTCAGACTTGGCATCAGCGTTCTTTGGGTTCTGGCTGGTCGCGCGTTTCGCGTCGTCGACCGGAGGAATCGGCTTCGCGTCTTCAGCGGCCGGAGCAGGTGCCGGTGGCACCTTGCCCTGCAACGTGATCGGCGGTTGTCCATTGGCTGACGAATCGATTCCGTCGATCAGCCACAGGTCGTTCTCGCCGGCCAGGGCACCACGTTCGAGTTGCACGTTCTTCTGAGCGACCGCGTACTCGGTACGCGATTGGTAGTAACGAATCTCGGCTTCGACGACTCGGCGCTGAGCATCAAGGATGCGGTCGATGTCGACCGGCAGTCCGTTCTTCTCTTCGGCTTCCAGCGACATCATCACTTCACGCGAGGCGATATAACGGTTGAGGCTGCTTTGACAGGATTCAAATGCGCGAACGGCATCGGAGAGCGCGTTGCTCAGGTCGTGAACGATTTCTCGTTCTTGCTCGCGGTGAATGGCTCGTTCGTGACACAGTGCGAGTTCCGCATTCGCGACGGCGGCGTGACCTTGGCGGAAGCCGATCGGCATCGAGAACTCGACGCCCGCCATCCATTCCTGATGGCTGAAGGTCGCGAGGTTTCCGATTGCCGAGGCAGGTTTTCCGCCCCCTTGATCGCCGCTGTATTGGATCAAGTTATTGCCGAAGCCACGGAAGCGATAACGGGCGATCGCATCCAACTGCGGAACGATGAAGTTCTGAGCGGCCAGCAATTCCATCTCGCGGCGTTTGACCTTGAGCTGTTGGCGTCGCAGTTCCGGTCGCCGAGCCAGCGCCTCTTGCATCACGATTTCCCAATCGTAGATCACGTCCGCTTCGTCGGGATCTTGCGAAGGCCGCAGCATCGTGCCATCGGTGATCGGCAATCCGATCATGAATCGCAAACGGCGCTCGTTGACCTGCACGCCACCGTTGGCTCGCAGCGTGCCGCCGGTACTGCCGTTGCGAGTTTGCGTCCCTTGCAATAAGCGACCTGACAGCGAATCGTCCACCTCTTGCTTGAAGCGATAGTACTGTTCGCGAGCCAGAGCTTCTTTCGAGGCGTCGATGTTTCCAGCGTTCAATTGAGCTTTCACTTTTCGCCACGAGACCAGCGCGTGATCCCTGGCCTGAGTCCGGGCATTCAAGTCGCGATAGGCGTAGTACAAATCCCAATACACGTTGACCACGTTGCTGACGTAGTCTCGCACCGCGACTTCGAAATCGGTCTGCGTGATGTCCGTGTTCACGCGAGCGATCAGGATGCCGTTGTAGAGTCCCGGCGCGCCACCGGGGCCGGCGATGCGGTTGTATTGCAGTCCGCCCCCTTGCAGCAGCGGTTGGCGAGCTTCACCCTCGGCGTAGTAATTCCAGGCGTGCGGGAACAAGTTACCGGGAGCGTTGTTGGCATCCATGTCCGAAACATTGCGGAAGATCATCAGCGCACCGGTGGATGCTCGTTTCGAAAGCTCCGCCTTGTACTCATGCAGGTCTTGGTCGTAGGCATTGACGCCGCCGGCAAAGAACGAGTTATTGAAAATGCGGTCGTTCTTGTTGAACGTCGCCGACCCTTTGAACTGCGCGTCGAACGCGCTTAGGGCGGCGTGCGTGCCGAACCGAGGATCGGTTTGAGCCAATCCCATGGCGTATCGCGTGCGGATCGTTTCGGGAGTTCGGAGCATCGTGCCTCCCAACTCGCGCAAGACTTCCGAGTTCTCCAATGCAAGCTTCAGCACTTCGCCGACTGAGACGTCGCGATACTGAATCTCTTGACCGGCTCGCAGCGTCTTCGAGGTGATGGGTGCGGCGGAGTACGCGGCCGGATAAATCTCAGGAATCGGATTCTCGGCGGCGGCGGTGAGAGCATCGATCTCGCTGGTGTCGTTTCCGACCGTCTTCTTGTAGGTGTCGTAAGACGCGCACCCGACGACCATCGACAACGCGGCTGACATCAGCAGCAGCGATACCGCACGCCGAACCGCAAAGCGGCGCGGAGTCGGTGTCGATCGGGGGCAGAGGAGTCTTGCGAGCATCCTGCTCATTTCCAGTCCAAGCGACGGTCTTCGTGAGTCGGCCGTCCGGGGGAAACTCTTGGAGAGAATCCGCGCGCACAGTCCAACTCGACTATTTCACCTTTCTCTGATCGGCTGGCAGACTTTGACGATTGGAGGGAATTTCCCGATTCTTGAGACTGTGACGGTCAACCAAACCTTTTCGGCAACTCGATCGGGTGAGCATGGTCGAGTGGCGAATCTGTGGAAGCTGGGGGCGGTGTTGGATCGAGGTTCCTCCGGCAGTAACAGCCGATATGGCTGAAACCGCCAGGGCTGGCTAGTTTGCCGTACTGCGGGGAACGTAGGGTGGCGTCGAGTCATCGA
>JAYVQJ010000017.1:0-3215 GCA_043777235.1 Planctomycetia bacterium | reverse complement strand
CCTGGAGGGATGCCAGAAGTTTTCGAGGAGCTTTGATGCTTTCTGGCATCCCTTCAGGATGCGTTTTGCTTTCGACAGCATTCCGGTGGTCTCCGCGGCGCTGCGACCACCGGCTACTTTCTGCCATCCCTACGGGATGAATCACAGCGACCGCTCTGCTCCGTCCAGCGAACTCTTTTCCCAAAGATCCCCGATGAACCAAGCATTCACTCGGACAGCAGCTTCTCGACGAACGGCACGACATCTTTCGTGTAGGTGAAGTCTTCACCAGGCTTCGCGTTGTCGTTGTCGAAACGCTTGGCGACTTTGCCGTCGGCTCCGAAGACATACACCGCCGGGATCGAGGCTAGTTCGATCTTCTCGAACAGCGCATCCGATTCGACATTCAACAGGACGTTGGTGAAAGTCGCGTTTTGCTTCGTGAGAAATGCGAGGACACGCTCGCGGTAGCTTTCCGGCGGCTTGCTCTTGATGCCGGCGTAGTCGCAGCTTGCCGACATGCAGACGAGCTTCTCGCCATGCTTCTTGTGCAACTCGACAAGATGCGGGAACTCGACCATGCACGGGTCGCACGACGTGGACCACACATCGAGCACCACGACCTTGCCTTTGTGCTGCGCGACGAGTTCGAGCGTCTCGTCCCAGTTCTTGAGGTCGAGCGTCACAGCCGCTGTCGCAGTCTTTGACGGTGCGTCGATTGGGGCTGCCGTCGATTCTTGAACTGGCTCGGCATTCTTGACCGTCGGCGCTGTCAAAGGAGCCGGCTTCGATTCGCAACCGACGGCAATCAACGCCATTCCCAACCCAAAACTCGCGAACAATCGTGGCATCATTGTACCTCAGAGAAGATAAGACTTGATCGCAGCTACTCCACGGATGAAGTCTGCGGTTCAGAAGCGATTTCCTGTCTCGGTTGCATGCGGGCAACGAGCTTGAGCAGACGAAGTTCCCGTTGAGTCTCAGCAAAATTAAACAGCACACACAGCAAGGGGCCCAATACAGCCCAAACACCGCCAGAGCTTTTCGCAAAGACCCTTTCCGCGATCGCTATGGCCAAGCCAATAAAGCAGATGGCAAATGCCCAGATCAACCGCGAGCGATATTGACTCAGTCGTTCAATTCGCAGCAGTCGCTGTTGCGGATCAAGGGCCAAATCCAGCCAGACGTTGTCGCAACGTTCTAAGTAGCTCATGGAACACCTCGATCCTTGATTCAACGGGCGACTTTCTTCAAACCGGCCGCTTCGGCGGCGGGTTGAGGATCTTCGTAAGGGAGCGCCTTCAAGAACTCAATCAGATCGTCAATTTGATTTGCGGAGAGATGGCTAGTCTTGCCGTGTTTGTCGCCGGGGTTGCTGGTTGTCAGCACGTCTCGCAGAGTCTTCGCGGAGCCGTCGTGCAGGTACGGAGCTGAGCGATAAACGCCGAGCAGTGTGGGCGTGTCGTATTTCAACGGCATCTTTTCGGAGGGATCGGAGCGGCCGGTGTTGACGTCATGCAGTGTCGGCTTCGTCGCCGGATTCGAGTCGGTGAAGTAAGGGCCGGAGTGACATGTCGCGCAGGCGGTTTCTTTCGAGAAGAAGATTTCTTTGCCGCGCTTCGCGGCATCGGACAGTCCGGCCTTCGCGTATGGGCTGAGCGAGACTGTGTGCGAGTTCGTGTAGGCGGCGAGCGCATCAAGATCGCGCGAGCGACCCTTGTTCGGCGGGCCAAGCGATTCGGCAACCGGGCCGTTGATGAGTCCTCGGCCTTGCATCAGCAGGCCGCGGATTGTGTGCTCGAAGTCTTGTGTTTCATCGCGATCGGCGGACCAATGTTGCGGGTGCGTCCACGCCAGCGCGACGAGCGGCGGTGTGTTTCGCAGTCCTTCCGGGTTCTGCCAAGTGCGGCCGTCGGCGTCGCTATCGGGATGACAGCTTGAGCACGCAATCCAGCGTCTCGAGGCCATCGGCATCAGCGCGGAATAAAACAGCCGCTTGCCGCGCAGGATTTCATCACCGAGCGGATTCTCGGTGACACGCACCAAGCCGACTCGACTGATAGTCTTCGCGTCGTAGGCGACAACTTCAAAGTCGAGGGCGTTATAGAGCCAGAACGATTGGCCGTCGTGGGAATACTTCACCGCGCGCGGGTTGTGGCCGATGTTCGTATGCTGGATCGGAGTCAGCTCGCGGTAGTTGTCGTCGCGAACTTGCATCACGAAGAGATCGTCCGTCGCTCCAAAGACGACGACCGCTTGTTGGCCGTCGGGACGGATCGCAACCTCCCACGGACTGGCGGTGACGAGGTTCCCGATGAACGAGTCCATCGGAATGCGTTTGCGTTTGATCTCTTCGGACGGTGGTCCGGCAGCGGTTGGCAAGTCGATCACGCTGATGTATGGGAAGATCGACCCTTCGCCGCGTGCGGCCGAGGTCTTCGAGCGTTGATGCGGCACATACGCCTTCGGCCGCGTCGGATGCACGGCGATTTGCCGCGCGAGATTGTCTGTCGAAGAGGCCGGCACGGCGGCGAGTTCTTTGCCGGACGCCAAGTCGATCAACCGCACGGTCGCGGTGAAGTACTCCGTGACCAACGCCGTTTTCTGATCGTTGGCCAGCGCGAGTCCGCGAGGAAACGAACCGGCCGCGAAGCTGCGCAGAATCTTTCGCGACGACGTGTCGATCTCGATCAACTGGCCGGGATACTCCAACGTGACCCACACGCGCGAGCCGTCGCGGGTCGAGACGACGGAATACGGTTCGTCATCGACGTCGCAGCCGCCGACCACTTCCCCCTTATCGGCGTCGACGAACACAACGACGTCGTCCGCGTAAATCGCAACGGCAAGCTGATGAGTCTCGCCAAGAAACGTCACCCCTTCGGGTTTGTGGCCGACGGGAATTTCTCGCAGTTTGGTAAACGTCGCCGGATCAACAATCGTTACGGTGCCGCTGTCGCGATTCGAGCAAGCCAGCAATTTGCCGTCGGCCGAGATGTCGAGCAAACTGTTGGACGATCCGGCGAAGACTGAGAGTCTGCTGGAAGCCATCAGAAGAATGATCCCAAGTAACACAATCACTCGGCGGCGGGTTCTCATGGGCATCCGGCAATCCTTTCGGTAAGACGTGAGTAGGACGTCCTGACTTACCGTAGGGTGGGACAAGCGGCACTTCGCCGCGCCGGCCCACCAGATATTTTCAGCGGACATTTTGGTGGGCCGGCGCTCGAAGCGAG
>JAYVQJ010000016.1:0-12636 GCA_043777235.1 Planctomycetia bacterium | reverse complement strand
AACGATACGTACACGCGCAATCGGCGATTTGACTCCATCGACTTCGGCCGTGATCTTGGCGACGACATGCCCCGCGTCCTTCGGAGCGGTGTATTCGCCAACGTCGTTCACGGAGCCGGCTCCCTCAACGGTATATTTCGCCGCCGCATCGTCGGCGAGGGGTTGTCCCTTCGCGTTAAAAGTCTTCAAAGCGAGCGTCACGGCTTCACCCGGTTTGACGAGCGATTCGACCGGAGAGAATTGCACCTGCGCGACCTTTTGATCGCCTTTCGCGTCCGCCTCTTGAGGGGCGGGCGGGATCGGATCGGCGGCAGGTTTCGCATCCTTGTTGCCGATGCAATACATCCTTTCCAACGTCGGAATGAAGACTTTGCCGTGCGAGATGATCGGCGATCCCCAGAGTTGCTCGCCGTCGAGCCGGACTTGGCTGAGGATTTTGACTCCCTTCCACTTGCTGGTCTTCGTGTCGGGCTTGGCGGTCAGGTCCGGTTGCAGAATGGAAAACATGCCGTACTCGCCGACATAGATTTTTCCGTCACCAGCCACCGCGCTGTTGTAAATGACTCGGCCGACTTTGAGTTTTCCGAGTTCCGTCCCCTTGGCCGCGTCGACGGCAATCATCGTCCCGCCGTCTTCCAAGTAGTACACGCGACCGTCCATCAACACCGGAGCACTTCGGCCAACTTCCTTCGAAGGAAGCTGCCAGCGAAGACTCTTCTTGGTGATATCTCCTTCGCCCGTCGCCTTGAACGAGAACACCGCACCGAGTGTGGTCGTGTCATCGAAGATTTGTTCGGCATGACCACAGTAGACGTTCCCGTTCACGACGATTGGCGGAGTGTTGATGCCGCGGGTCGAAGCATCGTACCGGAAGATGATTTTTCCGGTGCGTGGCTGAATCGCGTAGATCGACCCATCGCCGGCTCCAGTGATCATCGCGGCTTGTCCGTCCACGACGGTGACAAACGGAGTGCTAAAAGTCGTGTCCTCTGGCCGAAGTTTCGTGCTTTGAATCCAAACCGCCTTGCCGGTGGTCTTGTTGAACGCGACGTATCGGTGAGCCGGAACTGCGTACTCGTCCCAGCCGGTCATCACACCACTCAGGATCAAAAGGTCTTCGAACACGATCGGGAAATTCGTGCGTCCGCCGTAGGTACTGAGGATGCCGTATTCCTCCATCAGCGAGCGTTCCCAGATTGTCTTGCCGGTCTCGCCGTCGATGCACTTGCAGATGCCGCACAATCCTTGCAGGAAGATGTGCCCGGTGGTCGGATCGCCGACAACGCTTGACCAGCCGATTCGTTCGGCGGGGGCGTCGGTCAGGAAGATGTTGTGGATGTTCTCCCACAGAATCTTGCCGGTGTTGATGTCGGCACAGACAACTTTTTCACCCTCTTTGGTAGTCTCTGGCTCGTGCCGGCAAATGGTGTAGAGCTTGCCATTGAGGACAATCGGCGCGGATCGCGTGGCGAGTTCGTCGCTCTTCCAAACCAGATTCTCTCCGTCAGGAGACCAACTGGCAGGCAGATTCTTTTCCCGCGAGAAGCCGGTCCCTTCGGGGCCTCGCCACATCGGCCAGTCGAGCGGATCTACCTTCTTGCCGTCTGCGGCGACGGCAACCGCCATCGAAATCATCAACAGAGACAACGCGACACAAGCACGAAACGCGGCTCGCAACATCATGGGATTTCCTTCAACAGCGGCAGCGAGGTGGGACGCATGGTAGGGGGCGAAACGATACCGCCGCGCCGAATGCCGAACAAGTTCCCCGACGACTCCTTGCAAGCGAGGTCGCGTCCCGATTAACTGCTCGTGTCCGCAGTGAATCCCCGCCTTCTTCGCAGTCCCGCCGATGTCAGACCTCACCTTCATGATGGGCAAGTTCGAAGCCCGCATTCCGACGGATCGGGTCTACTCGGACAACCATCTCTGGCTGCAAGCGGATGGCGAACCGAACCGTTACCGAGTCGGCTTCACGGCGTATTCGGTGCGACTGCTGCAAGATGTTTACTTTTTAGAATGGTCCATCGACCCGCACTCGGCCGTCCGCAAGAAGGACGAGATCGGCGAGATCGAAAGCTCGAAAGCGGTCTCGACGCTGTACGCTCCCGCCGATGGCACAATCCTGGACTTCAACGAACGATTGCTGGACGATCCATCCGCGATCAACACCGATGGCTACGCCAAAGGTTTTCTGTTCTCGATGCAGACCGAAACGAAGTTTCTGACGCCGGAAGAGTACGTCACCCACCTCGCCGCCGGGTGGGATAAGACCGAGAAGCTGATTAAGGGACAGTACAACTGAAGGGGAGGTGATTGGTCGTTGGTTATTGGTCATTGGTCATTGGTCATTGGGGCTGCAAAGTCGCGTCCCTGGCCATTTCCAAATAACCAATGACCAACGACCAATAACCAATGACCAATGCCGAAGCCGAAGCCAACCATCATCATCTCGCAAGCGCAGGGCAAAAACCCCGCGAAACAGCAGCTCGAAAAGGAGCTGGTGACGGTGTTGTCGTCGGATGAGAACGTCGATGTCTCGCTCGTGCCGAACTTGTACGACCTGTCGGCCGATCATTCCGCGACGCAATTTCTGCGGTCGATTCCCGGCGACGTGATCGTGCTGAGCTGGCTCTATCCGCGAGCCGCTCGCTGGATTTTGGATCGCCAAAACGTCCGCGGCCACGAGGGCGTGTCGCTGCTCGAATCGAAGTCGGACGATGACGATGAGGCCGAGCAAGCTCGCATCACCAAAGCCGAGACCGCCGCTGACGAACACGTCAAACACCTGCGAAACGGCGTCCCGAATCGCCGCATCTATTGCCTCGACCTGCGCGACCACACCGCCGCCAAGACGTACCTCGACGAGATTCGACGCATCGTCGCCGAAGACGTGGGACACGTTTTCAACGTGCCCGCGCTGGCCGCATCGAACGAGTTTGAGTTGAAGTCTTCCGGGCACTTTGGAAACGTGCCCCACGAACTCGCGAAGTATCTCCGGCCGCTCGACATTCTCGCCGAACAAAACCAAGCGACGTCGATGCTGGACGACGATGATGACGCTCCCGCGAACGGCGAAGTCGTGCGGCGGCGCTGGTATCCGGTGATCGACTACAGCCGCTGCACGAATTGCATGGAGTGCATCGACTTTTGCCTGTTCGGCGTCTACGGCCTCGACCTGCAGAATCTCATTCTGGTCGAGCAGCAAGACAACTGCAAAAAAGGCTGCCCCGCGTGCAGCCGAGTCTGCCCTGCCAACGCGATCGTCTTCCCCGGCCACAAGACCCCCGCGATTGCCGGTGCCGACGGCGAAATCGGCGACGTGAAGATTGACCTCTCGAAGCTGTTCGGAGCACCCTCCGCCGTCGAACTCGCCGCGCGCGAACGCGACGTCGAACTCGTCCGCGACGGCCGCGACACCGTCGGCCTGTCGATCGGCATTCCGAAACGTCTCAAAGACAAACCGAAGAAGCCACGCGACGAGTTGGATGATCTGATTGATTCACTCGACGCGCTGGAGCTTTGACCTGGAGTGCGGCGGCTTGACGCCGCCCTCCATTCGATCGCGGCAAACGACCCTCGTATCGCCAAGAGATGTGCTCGTGAAAGATCGCGATCGAAATCCCTCCTGTCACGACCTCGCCGATGACAATTTGCAGGGTTCCTCCCGCGACCGAATGGAGGGCGGTGTCGAGCCACCGCACTCCAGGACTCCCGACCGCATCCGCTCTGCGTACGAAACCGCGAAGGCGGCGTTGCTCGCGGAGATGATGAGCAATCCTGTCGCGGCGGACGATCCTGTTCAGAAACTGCTCGACGCGCCGGTGACGGAGTTTCGGCATTGGATCGGCGAACTCTCGACCTCGGCCCTCTCGACGGCCACGGCGATCATGGCCCTGGAACAGATGCGGCGGCAGTACGTCACCACTAATCGCGAGGTACCGAACGAATGGTTGTCGCTGATTCGTGGCGGCATCGACTGGCTGATCGCTCACCAAAACGAAGACGGCGGCTGGGGCGACACGGTCAAGAGCATCAGCAACATCTCAACGACGATGCTGTGCCGAGCGACGCTGCATGCGGTTCAAAGTCGCCCTCTCGTTCCGCGAGAGGAAAGCCGAGCGCCGACCGAAGTTGCGAATGGCACTTACACGTCCAACGCCGCATCGAACGTCGATGGAGCGACGGCTTTCGTCTCGCGGAACGAGACGGCTACATTGGCCCAAGCCTACATCGACCGCACGGGCGGCGTGCCGGCACTGATCGCTCGGTACGGCAAGGACCACACGTTTTCGGTGCCGATTCTCACGCACTGCGCGCTCGCCGGCCTCGTCGGTTGGAGCGAGGTGATGTCGCTGCCGTTTGAACTCGCCTGCATTCCGGCGAAGTTTTATGCGGCGGTGAGGTTGCCGGTGGTGAGTTACGCCTTGCCAGCTTTGATCGCGATTGGGCAGGTGCGGTTTCATTTTCGGCCGTCGAGGAATCCGCTGCGGCGCTGGCTGCAACGCTGGGCGAAGTCGGCCAGTTTGCGCGTGCTCGAACGGATTCAACCGACGAACGGCGGGTTCCTCGAAGCGACTCCACTGACCAGCTTCGTCACCATGAGCCTCGCCGCAATGGGATTGATCGATCACCCGGTGACTCGGCGCGGCATCGAGTTTATCGTGGCATCGGCGCGGTGGAATAATCATGACTCACGCCACCGGGCTTGTCCCGGTGGTTCAACGGCTTCTGCGCTACTTCGTGATGCACGACCTGAAGATTCGACTTCGACTAGCGCAAAAGCCGTTAAACCCCTGGGACAAGCCCAGGGGCGGGATGACTCCCCACTCGCTTCCTGGCCGATCGACACGAACCTGGCGACGTGGGTGACGACGTTGGCGATCAATGCGTTGGGTGACGACGTGCCGCCGGAAGCTCGGCCGGGGCTGCGAGCCTGGCTGCTCCGCCAGCAATATCGAGTCGTGCATCCCTACACCCAAGCCGCCCCCGGCGGCTGGTCCTGGACCGACCTCCCCGGCGGAGTTCCCGACGGCGACGACACGCCGGGTGCGATGCTCGCGCTGATGAATCTCGAACGGAGCGAGCCACCCGCGCGAACAGGCGAGCCGGGCGGCGTCAGCCCCCGGACAAGCGACGAACACGTCCGGGGGCTAACGCCCTCCGGCTCGCCAAATGTCACTGATCGGCGCGAGCGCGTTTCAAATGGGAATTCTCTTGTCGCTGCGACGAATTGGCTGCTCGCACTTCAAAACCGCGATGGCGGCTGGCCGACATTTTGTCGCGGTTGGGGCGCGTTGCCGTTTGATCGCAGCTCGCCCGATATTTCGGCGCACGTCATCAGAAATCTCGAAACATGGTTGCGACGACAGCTCGGTTTCGGTTGGAAAAAAATTGGATTGGTCCGGCTTCGTCTCACAAAGAATGCCGGCCCTGTGTTTCCCGTCTGGCGCGCAATTGGTCGCGGATTGAAATTCCTCAAACGAACCCAACATCCCGACGGCTCGTGGCTGCCGTTGTGGTTTGGGAATCAGCATGCTCCGAACGACGAGAATCCGACGTACGGGACGGCCAAGGTGTTGGCGGCGTTTCAGGCGTTGGGGCGGATGTCGGACCGGTCGGCCGTACGCGGCGTGAGGTGGCTCGTCGAGAACCAAAACCCCGACGGCGGCTGGGGCGCGGGACACGGCACGCCGTCGAGCATCGAGGAAACCGCGCTGGCGCTGGAAGCGTTGGTCGGCCAATGTAGCCCTCACGTTCCGCGTGAGGATCAGCCGAACGCGGACACCGCGTCTGACTCAAACCGAACGACGATCTCGCCATCGACGCGGCAGGGCGGATCGGCTTTTCCTCACGCGGAACGTGAGGGCTACATTGAGGCCACCGTTTCCGCCGGACTTTCCTGGTTAATCCCCCGCGTCGAGGACGGTCGTTTCCGTGAACCGTCCCCCATCGGTTTCTATTTCGCCAAGTTATGGTATTTTGAGGCTCTGTATCCGCTGATCTTCACCGTCGCGGCGCTACGCAAGGCGGTCGAGGCGACGCGGGATGGATTTGAGCCGGTCGATCCGTGACAGTCTCCGTCGGGTAAATCACACAGGACCATCATCGTGACCGAATCCCACTTTGACCAATTGCTCACGGAATTGCGGGACCAGCAGCCGTTTCGCATTTTCACGGTGTCATTGCAGAGTGGGCGGCGGATTGAGGTCGATCACCCGCATGCGCTGGTTGTTCGCGAGGGAGTGGCGGTGTTTCTGGCACCAGGAGGCGTGCCGATTTACTTCGATCATGACAGTGTCAATAAAGTCCTTCATGCCAATGCTGGCACGGACGTCTAAGTTGGCCCCATCTCGGAAATTGACCGATTGAAACCGTCGGGCCTCGCCCGCGATTGAGAGTGAATAATGTCGATTGCCACAACTTCACTGCATGAGCCGGAGACTCGGTTGGAGCCGGCTCACAGCATCGAAATGAATGATCCGACGGTTGCACGGCGAAATGGCGAATCGACGTCGCGGAACGACGATTCCCCCCGTCGCCGACAATCGGATATCCAGGACGATGACGACGAGCCGATGCCGATGCGGAAGAAAATCCGCTCCAGCACGTCGCATCTCAAGATCGTCCCGGAAACGTTGGAACTGCGTGAGCTGTTCAAAGCGAGGGCTGCTCAGTTCGCGGAGAAACTGGATCACTCGAAGCCGTTCAACAAGACACAATTGACGGCGTGGTCGAAGCAGTTGCTCGATGAGATGTCGCTGCCGGAAAAATACGGCGGCTTCGCGGCGGTGCTGATCGGCAACTTCATCTGGCGGAAACAATTCCTGGCGACGCCTTTTGAACGCCGGATGCTGTTGCTGCCGCACTGCCTGAAGCACGCCGAAGGCTGCCCGGCCGAGTACACCGAATTCGGGCTCGACTGCGAACGCTGCGGAGCCTGCACGATCGCAGACTACAAAGTGAAGGCCGAGCAACTCGGCTACAAAGTGCTGGTCGCGGAAGGTTCCCCGATCGTGCTGAAGATCATCGTCGGCGGGTACGTCGATGCGATCCTCGGCGTCGCCTGCCTAAACGTGCTGGAGAAGGCGATCGACAAAGTCTTGATCGCGGGTGTGCCGAGCTACGCCGTGCCGCTGCACTCCGGCGATTGCCACAACACGTCGCTCGACGAGTCCTGGATTTGGGAAGTGCTCGACAAGTACGAACCGATGCCGAACGCTCGGTTGACCGGTTACGTCTCGATCATGCGTGCCGCGAATCGAATGTTCGACGACGGCCCGCTGTTCGAGCGACTGCTGCCGCGAGTCCGCAGCAAGACTCCCGAAGCCGCGAAGACGCCGCTCGGCAAGACCGAAGACGTCGCCTACGACTGGTTGAAGAGCGGCGGCCGACGTTTTCGCCCGTTCATCACGCTCGCGGCCTACGATGCCGCGACCGGCGGAGCATGTCTAAAGAAATTCGACTCCGGCACTCAGCCGTTCGAGTTCCCCGACTCGGTCGCACGCGTTGCGATGTCGATCGAAGCATTTCACAAAGCGTCGCTCGTCCACGACGACATCGAAGACGACGACCTGTTCCGCTACGGTCGCGAAACGCTGCATCGCACGCACGGCCTCGGCCCCGCCATCAACATCGGCGATCACCTCATCGGCCTCGGTTACAAGCTGATCGCCGCGTCGCGAAGCGATCGCGCCTCACTAACCCGAAGCGTCAGCGAGGGCGAACGCTCCACCGGCCTCGACCCTGACATCGCCTGCGACGTCCTCGAACGCATGGCAGCCGCTCACATCAAGCTCTGTGACGGCCAGGGAGCGGAAATGTTCTGGCAACAGAACCCGACGCTCGATTTCACGCCGCGTGACGCGCTCCAGATTTATGCGCTCAAGACATCGCCCGCGTTTGAAGCCGCGCTCTTTGCCGGGCTGCGGATGGCGGGCTCGGTCGAGAAGTACGAATCGCTGATCGGCCCGTTCTGCCGGCACGTCGGCATCGGCTTCCAAATCCTCAACGACCTCAAAGATTGGCGAGGCGACAACGACAACAAGCTCGTCGCCGGACAGGATGCTCTCGCGCTGCGACCGACGATCATCATGGCCCTTGCCTGGCAATCCGCGAATGCCGAACAGCGACAACTCATGGAACGCTGCTACTTCGACCGCGAGGAAGAAGACGCGATCCGCCTCGCCCGTCTCCGCCGCCTGTACGAGGAACTCGGAGTCTTCGAGAAAGCCGAACGACTGATCGAGAAGTCGCGCGACCGAGCCGAACTGCTCGCCGATGACGTCGACTCCGACGACCTGCGGCAGTTGCTTTACTTCCTTGTCGATACCGTCATGGCCGACGAACAAGACAAAGACCCACGCGACTCGCTCCCCAAACCGTCATCGATGCTCGTTTCGCTGCCGGTGACGTCGGCTTAGAGGAGGAACTGCCACCATGAAAACTCGACTTGTGCGCGTCGGCAATTCGCAGGGAGTCCGCATCCCAAAACCGCTGATTGAGCAAGCGGGTTTGCAAGGCGATCTGGAAATCGAAGTCAAGAATCGCTCGGTCGTCATCCGCTCGGTCAAGAAGCCGGCAGCCTCGGCAGCCTCGACAGCTCGTCGAGCTCGCTCAATTCCAAAGGGAAAATCGCCGGAAAAGGCCAAGAAGTCTTGGGTGGACCTGTTGCTGGCTTGCCCTGAAAAGGGCTGGTTCGAGCCAATGTCGCGTTCAGAATCCACGGACACGATCAGGTCGCCATTCGAGTGAAGCACCTCGTTGACACCAATGTCTTGAGCGAAGCGACCAAGCCCGCGCCGCAGACCTGTGTCGTGGAATGGTTGCACGAGCATCGTGACGAGAGTGTCGTGTCGTCGGTGGTGATTGCGGAATTGGAACTGGGTGTCCTCCTGCTTCCCCCAGGCCAGCGGCGTGCTCGGCTGGAGCGTTGGTTTCACGTCCTTCAAGCGGAGATGCCGATCTTGCCATTCGAGACCAAAGCCGCGTCTGAATGGGCACGGATGATGGCTGGTCTGAAATCGAAGGGGCTGTCGATGTCGATCAAGGACAGCTTGATCGCCGCGACGGCGCGGGCGAACGGCTTGACGGTCGTGACTCGCAACACCGCCGACTTCCGACACGCGGGAGTCCCCTTGTTGAATCCGTTTGATGGCGAGCCATGAGAACGTAGACCGGACACTGACGTCCGTTCGCCGCCACGTTCGGACGTAGGTGTCCGAACTACGGTTCGGCACATGTCGTTGGCTCGTCGATCATCCCCACGCCAGCGGTTGTTTCCAGCACTGCTTGAGTTCATCGAGTGCGGAGTCAATCACTGTCGCGCCGGCAACACCGCGAACCTGCACGCGGCTGCTGGAGATCACGTCGCCGAGTTTCACGACGGGGACGCCGGCGGCTCGGCAGAGGGCTTCGATCCCGGCCTGAGCCGTGACGGGAACTTCCAGCACGAATCGCGAGTTGCTCTCTGAGAACAGCAGCACGGAGTCGTCGTTCAGGCCGCTCGACTTGGCGAGCGATTGCAGATCCAGTGACACGCCCAGGCCACCTGCGAACGCCATTTCGGCCACGGCGGCGGCCAGCCCTCCTTCACTGAGATCGTGACTGGAGCAAACCAAGCCTTGCCGAATTGCCTCGTGAACGGTCGCGAAAATTCGCGGGGCGAGGTCCATGTCCACACGCGGGACAGCTCCCCCTTCGAGGCCGTTGACGTGCGCGAAATGACTGCCACCGAGTTCATTGGCCGTCGGGCCGATCAGCAGCAGGACGTTGCCGGCTTGCTTGAGGTCCATCGTGACGGCTTGCTCGACGTCATCGAGTTGGCCGAGCGCTGAGATCAGCAACGAACTCGGAATCGCGACCGTCTGCTTCTGGCCGCTCGCGTCCACGAACGAGAACTCGTTGTTGAGGCTGTCCTTGCCGCTGATGAACGGCGTACCGAACGCGATCGCGGTGTCTTTGCAGGCGAGTGCTGCTCGGACGAGCGTGCCAAGCGTCTCCGGCCGATCGGTGTTGCCCCAGCAGAAATTGTCGAGGATCGCGATGCGCCGCGGATCGGCTCCGACGGCGATGACGTTGCGAACCGCCTCGTCGATTGCCGACGCGGCCATCCAATACGGATCGAGATCACCGAATCGCGGATTCATGCCGCAGGCGATCGCGAGCCCTCGCTTCGATTGCAGATTCGGTCGCACGACCGCCGCGTCCGACGGGCCGTCGTTCATGACTCCGACGAGCGGCTTCACGACACTGCCGGCTTGGACTTCGTGATCGTATTGGCGAATGACCCACTCTTTGCTGCAAACATTGAGCGAGCCGAGGATGCGTTTGAGAGATTCGTCAAACGTAGCCGCGTCACTCCGTGACGCGAAATCCGAGTCATGGAATGACTCGGCTACGGTCAGCGGCCCATCGGCTTTCGGCGTGAAGACCGCTTCGCGGACGATGGGGGGGCGACCGTCGTGCAGGAAACTCATCGCGAGGTCGGCGACTTGTTGGCCGTGATATTTCAGCACGAGCCGGCCGGTCGGTTTGAACTCGCCGAGGATCGCCGCTTCGACTCCTTCGGATCGGCACAGCGATTCGAACTCCGACCACGATGACGGCGGCACGGCGAGCACCATCCGCTCTTGAGCTTCCGAAATCCAAATCTCGGTGTAACTCAAGCCGCTGTATTTCAGCGGAGCCTTTTCGAGCCAGACTTCCGCGCCGATGTCCTCGCCCATCTCGCCAACAGCCGACGAAAAACCGCCGGCTCCGCAGTCGGTGATCGAGCTGTACAAGCCGCGATCGCGAGCTTGCAGGATCACGTCGGCGACCATTTTCTCGGTGATCGCGTTGCCAATTTGAACGGCTCCACCAGAGATCGTTTCGCTTTCGTGTGTCAGTTCCGCCGATGAGAAAGTCGCGCCGTGAATGCCGTCACGGCCAGTACGACCACCGACGCTGACGATGTAGTCGCCGGGTTGCGCGTGCTTCTCACACTTGTCGATCGGGATCATCGCCACGTTCCCGCAATAGACGAGCGGATTGCCGAGGTAACGCTCGTCGAAATAGATCGCGCCGTTGACCGTCGGGATGCCCATGCGGTTGCCGTAGTCGCGGACTCCGCTGACGACGCCGCGCATCACGAGCTTCGGATGCAGTGTGCCGGGGGGCAGCGAATCGTGCGGCGTGTCAGGCGGAGCAAAACAAAAAACGTCGGTGTTGCAGACCGGTTTTGCTCCGAGTCCCGTGCCGAGCGGATCGCGAATGACTCCGCCGAGTCCGGTGTTCGCTCCGCCGTAGGGTTCGAGCGCGGAGGGATGATTGTGCGTCTCGACCTTCATGCAGACGTTGTCGGTCTCGTCGAACTTCACGATGCCGGCGTTGTCCTTGAAGACGCTGACGCACCAATCGGCGTCACCAAGGCGACGACGAATCTCAACCGTCGCGGCGAAGATCGTTTCCTTGAGCATGTTCTGAAAATAGATGTCGTGCCGCCCGTCGCGGTAATGAATGCGACCAGCCAGCGTCTTGTGCGAGCAATGCTCCGACCACGTTTGCGCGACGGTTTCGAGTTCCACGTCGGTCGGGTCACGGCCGAGATCGACGAAGTGCTGCCGGATCGTCTGCATCTCGACGAGGTTGAGATAAAGCTGCCCTTCGCGACTGAGCTTCATCAACCGGTCGTCGTCCATGCCCCGAATCGCGACGTGCGTCAGTTTGAATTTGTACTCGCCACCGACACCGATCGTTTCCATCGCCAGCGGGCCGGCGATGACGTGCTCGATCGCGTCGTTCGACAACACTCGCTTGATGAGCCGCTGAACTTCGGCGTCGGACGCTCCGTCGTTGAGCCAGTATTTTCGGACGGTCGCAACGCTCGTCACCGGCACTTGCAGATCGCTGAGCGCGGCCTTCGCGCTGAGCGCGACATTGTCGGTGACTCCGGGCTTGAGCATCACGTTGAGCAACGAGGTTGAGGGTCGAGAGTTGAGAGTTGAGGTTGGCTTGCCAAGCGGATGGACCGAACAGGTCTCAACGACCGAATCGACGAGCAGCGACAATGCTCGCTTCTCAATCGCGGCGGCATCGGCGTCCCCTTCGATCAAGAACGATCGCGCGGCGCGGACGGAGTTGATTGAACCAAGCCGCAATGCTCTCGCTTCGCTCAGAACACGAGCACCCTCGCGGTCCACTTGCCCTGATGCCGGATGAATCTCCACTTCCCACAACATGCCGAACTCCCTTGTGAACTGATTGCGATGCGACAGCACGGCGGGATTGTAGGGAGCCAGCTTGCGAGTCGGCAGCGACGGCGGCTCGTGCGCGGGTCGCTTTCCATCGAAGAGGTCACGGCTATAATCCGTGTCCCTTCGCAACGGCAGAACGGTCGTTGCAGGTTTGGCGAGGTAGCTCAGCCGGTTAGAGCACAGGCTTCATAAGCCTGGGGTCGTGGGTTCGAGTCCCACTCTCGCTACTTTTTTCGTGGTGGCTGCGTTGCGGCCTGACCTGCTTGATCCACGAAAGTCGTACACAGCGTGTCAAGTTTTGTGAGCCGGCACGCGCTAGCGCAATGGCACTGACTTTACTAACCCGCAGCGTCAGCGAGGGCGATGACAAGAGGCGTTTCCCTTTGTTTCCCTCGCTGAC
>JAYVQJ010000015.1:0-3216 GCA_043777235.1 Planctomycetia bacterium | reverse complement strand
CTCGTTGACCGCCGGAGTGACGTTTATTCGCTAGGGGTTTTGCTCTATGAATTGCTGACGGGTAAGCCGCCGTTTGAAGGCAACTCCACGCTGTTGTTGCATCAGATTCAAAGTCAGGATCCACGTGCTCCTCGCACGTTCGACGAAACGATTCCGCTGGATCTGGAAACGATTTGCTTGAAGTGCCTCGCGAAGTCTCCTGATGATCGGTACTCCAGCGCGCGAGAACTCAAAAGTGATGTCCTGCGGTTTCTTAGCGGCGAACCAATCCTTGCGAGGCCGATCAGTTCTTTGGAACGGGGTCTCCGTTGGGCACGCCGCAATCGGATTATGACAAGCTTGGCCGCTGTCGCGATCATCAGCTCGTTTGCCGCGGTGGGTCTGGGTGCGTCGCTCGTTTTGTCTTCGAACTCCCGTCAACTCGCGGCGATTTCACCGCCGGTCGTTCCCACCTCTGTGCAGCCCATTAACGTGACTCTCAACACCGAACCGGTAGGTGCCACGGTCGTCTTCTATCCGATTGATGCGGCGACGGGAGAACCAACTCTTGCTAAGGCCGTCCGACCGACGGAGAAGAGTCCGGTCACTGTGCCGCTTCCGCCAGGTGATTATCTCGTCGTTGCCGCGCTTGATGAGAAACGATTTCACGAAGTCTACCGACATGTGCCTCGTGAAGTCGGTACGGAGCAGCGGACCTTTCTTCACAGCAGATGGAAAGTAGCGTCGTCGAACGCAATCTCGTTGTTCCCCATCCAGATTCCAGTGGCGGAAGATCATTCAAAGATGTCGCTGATCGCCGACAGACAGTTGGAAGATTCAAAGTCTGAGCCTCGAACGGTCAAGCCGTTTCTATTGGACCATCGCGAAGTCACGACTCGCGAATTCATGTCGAAGTACAAGAACTGGCATCCGCGTTCGCTTAATGACCGCAGGGAAACTTTGACGTCCCCCGATTTCCCAATCACTGGTCTGTTGTTTGACGAAGCGATGGAGTACGCGGAACGTTCTGGAAAACGTTTGCCGACGGCGATGGAGTATGAATTTGCCGCCACCAATGGTGGAACGACTCGGTTCCCTTGGGGTGATACTGTGCCACCGTCCGACGCTTGGCAACTCACGGCTGGTGACAAGGAATTTGATAAGACTTTGGAGAGCTCTCCGGTCTACGGTCTCTTCTCAAATACCTCAGAGTTTGTTTATTCCGGCGGCTTCCAGTATTCGGCTGGAATGCGCACGAACGGCGAGCCAGTGAACCGATTTCTCTTAATCGCTCCCGACATGATCGGCGAAATGGTTCGCGGTGGACCAATCTCTCCAGCAACGGATCGTGCCGAATTGAAAACAGAGGGGGCCCAATGGCGAATGATGTCCTCTCGGACTCTCGTGAGTCCCTTCGTCGGCTTTCGCTGTGCCAAAAGCAAGACCCCCCGGTTGTGATCCGGGGGGCCTGCTTAGGGTTGGATTGACCGAGCGTTCATTAACTACGGAACGAGCTTCGTGGCGGTCACGACGTTATAGGTCGTGTTTCCAATTGCGACATGAGCGACATTGTCTGCCACCACTTGAATCTCCTGCCGGCTCATCTCTTTCGCTTTCACGCCATTCGGGACAGCATCCACTTCGACGCCGATGGCAATTGTCGTAGAGATCTCTTGTGAAGGCTTGCCGGTTCCGCGCACGAAGTACTTCTGAAGTTCGACGACCACGGATTCTCCTGTGGGAGCCGCGAACTTGACGTAGGTTGGCTCCCCAACGCGCGTCCGCTCTCTCAGCCGATGTGCTCCGGTCGCTTGAGCATCCGCGCGAATGGAAGGCTCGTGACCAGCTTTGAGTTTACGATTCAGACGCACGTCCTTCTGAATCATGCTGTCGTTTTTTGACGAGAATTTGTTATTGAACGCTGTCGGAATGAAGGCGGAATTAGTCGTCGTAATGCAGCCTCCTCCTGGGTTGCCGCAATCGTCAGGCACCGGAGCGAGAACCTGCGTCGTGAAGATACACATGGGCCATGTGTCTTCGCATCGTACTGCGATGTAAATGAAACAGTCACCGAAGTCAAAGTTAAGGAACTGGGCACAGGTCGTAGATGATTCGGTTCGGCTCGTTTCCAGAGCATCGGGCTGCGGAGCCAAGCGTCGCGGTGAGGCGGGTCGCGCGTAGGCGACCAGTTCGATTTTCGGTTGCACGGACGCGGCCGTTGGCTGACAGCACGTTTGAGTTGGCGTCTCGGGCTGACTTGCAATCGGCGTGGCCGTGGCCGTCGTTGGCTGATTGCAGGTTGAGATTGTGCGGCAGCGTTTCTCTCGTGAAATGGCGGAGTGGGTTGTGGTCAACGCCACTGCGGAAACAAAAGCCGTGACGACAAACAATGATCGTAAAGTTCGCATCGAGTCCTCCTTGAAAAAGCGAATGTCCGCAGCATGTCGGGCGGGAGTGCTGCGAGGTGCCATCCATGACACCAGGCGCGGATGTTCGTCAATGCAGTAGTACGACTCAAGCCCATTTTCACTTCGACACGGAAGGACCGCGTCGCGAAGAACTCTGACAAGCATGTGAGCCAAAGTAGAGTGGACTGATTCCATCCACTACGTCATCGGGACGCATTGTCTCACAAAAGCCAATTGCGTTGAACTTGTTTGCGACGCCGTGCTCAATTCAACAAACGAAAGCAAATGCTTGGCTGCCGGTTCGGAGATTGACGTGATGAGGCAAAGGCGCGGTTCAGTATGCGCTGGGTTCTTCCTCGGACTCCTCGAACGAACGGAAGCTGGACTTCACGACTTGGCGAACTCGGCGAGCGGTCACCTCTTCTTGCAGCTTGGCGATGGCATCGGCGACGGAGATGACGCCGAGATCACCGTCGATGCGGTCGCGGAGGGCGACGGAGTCGGCGGCGGCTTCCTTCTCGCCGACGACCAGCATGTACGGGATCAATTGAAGTTGAGCCTCACGAACCTTCGCGTTGACTCGGTTGCTGGAGTAGTCTGTCGTCGTGCGGAATCCAGCTTCGCGGAAGCGTCGTTCGACGATGGCAGCGTAGTCGTAGAACTTCTCGCCGATCGGCAGCACGCGGACTTGTTCGGGAGCCAGCCACAAAGGAAATGCTCCGGCGAAGTGTTCGATCAACATCCCGGTGAAGCGTTCCATCGAGCCGAACGGGGCGCGGTGAATCATTACCGGGCGATGCGGCTTGTTGTCCGCTCCGATGTATTCCAG
>JAYVQJ010000014.1:0-3217 GCA_043777235.1 Planctomycetia bacterium | reverse complement strand
TTGCATAGTAGAGCGTCATTACCTGCCCGTCCTTGAGCAAGACCGTGCTCGGATACCCGCAGTCACCGGAATAGGCGTCGTTCATCAAGACGAAATGGTCATCCCAGTTAAATTCCCCCTTCGCGTCGCTCAACATTCCCACCACCCCGAAGAACGGTTTGATGCGATAGCCCACCGTGAGCAGCACGCGGCCGTCGCTCAATAACGTGAGGTCGGCGGGATGCACATTGATGGGGGCTATTTGCCGGGGCTTCGACCAGGTGCGCCCCTCGTCTGCGCTGTCGGTGCGCAACAAGTCTCTGGTGCGCGAGCGCACGGCGGCCATAATTTTCCCGTCGGGCAGTCGCAGCACGGCCGTCTCGTTGAGTTGCAATTTTCCGTCGCCGACTTCCGACAAACGCTTCCAGGTTTTTCCGTTGTCAGCCGAGCGGTAAAGATAACTGTGATTGCTGTCGCCAGGGGCTCCGTCGGCGCGCGGCGGTGACTTCTTTCCTGCGGGCCGCACTTCCAAGCCGTAGATGGGCATGAGCATCGAGCCATCCGGCAGGGTGATGATTTTGCCGTAGGGACTGCCCCAGCCAATGTCCGAGACCTCAATTTCCAAGGGCTGCTGCCAGGTCTTGCCGCCATCGGAGGAAAGTGTCACCCAGGTATCGTGCGGCTTGTCGAGTCGGCGATCATAGCCACCCTTTTCGTTGTAATTTGCGTCTCGGTAATACCCGATCACCAGCGTCCCATCCTTGGCCTGCCCAAAGGCGGGATCGCGATCATCGATCGGAGTGTCCACGACGAGCGTCGGCTTGCTCCAAGTCTTGCCTTCATCGGACGAAAAAACGATGTCGACGCGACCGTCGAGACCCAGGTGGTTGGCGGGGCTGCGCACCACTGCGGCGATCCGACCGTCCTGCAAACGCAGAGACACCGGAAACAGGGTGTCCTTGGCGACCAGCGAGCGCTGGACCGGAAGAGAACGCGGCTCAGCAGCAGCGACCGCCGGCTGACCGCTTTTATCAGATTGCTCGCCGACGTGAGCGGGAACAATCCCCATCACGGCGAGTGTCACGGAGAGTAACGAGCGGTGAAAGTTCATGGCATGCATTTGTGGCTCCTTGGCCGAATCGTGGGTGGGTTCTTGGGCCTTGATAGGCGGCATGGTCATACTCTACTCATCAATGACCTCTGCCAGGATTCTCACCAGTCAGCTTTAGCGCCTCAACGAGCAGCCTCTCCGCCTCTTCCGCCCGACCCTGTTGAAGTAGCGGACCGACTTGCTGCATCAACTTGTGGATTGGCAGCACGTCTTGTCCATTCCGCTGCATCTGCTGAGCAGCCCGCTGAATTCGCTGAATTTTTTCGGCGAGTTGCGGCGGCGGGCCGTCTGGCCGACGCACAATCTCCGGCCGCTTCCCGGGATTCTCCAACTGTTGACGCGCGCTGATGTAGCGCTGGCGAACGAATTTCTTCATCGACACGACGATGTCATCGTAGCTTCGATCCTCAGGGTTGGTGACGCGCCGATGAGGAAAGGGATCTGCCATCAGATCTTTTTTGATCAACTCATATCTGGCATCGATGATCGCGCAGAGTCGTTCCGGTTCGAAGTATTTGTCGAGAATGATTCGTGCCGTATCGCGGTATCTTTTCAGCAAAGCGGGGTCAGCGACGATGCGTTCCAACAACGGATTCGGCATTTGACCGGCCACTGGCCAGGCGGCGTTCCAATCGTCGAGGACATGGATTTGCCCGAAAGCGTTTTCACAGAACCCAACGTCAAGGTCCCAGGGCAAGTAGTGCCAGCGATCATTTTTCCCGTCGTGATACAGGTAATAGTTGTGAGGATTCCAGCCAGTCAGTTGGTCGAACGCGCCAGAAAACAGCATGACTGCCGTCACGCGCAGGAAGTCATTCACTGCCAGCTTTGAATCCAAGTTCGCCGCGAATTCCGTCTCTGTCGACTGATTGATCATCCTGATGAACTCGACCAGTTGACGCTGTCCTTTCTTCGCGGACTTGGTCTCCGGCTCGAAGGCCCGCTTGTACGCAGACGGATCGTCGCCGAGGAATTGAAGATTCGCACCGGGGCCGCCTTCATCGACCTTGAACAAGAGGCCGTTTGAATCGGGAAGATGGTGCTCGATGAACGACTGATCAATCCGCTCAACATTGACATAGACTCCCTGATACTCATCGTTCAGATAAAGTCTGGCGTAATTGCAGCGCTGCGTTTTGATTCCCTGGTCACGAAGAATCTCCGTAATAATCGGCTCGCTGAAAACGCTGCCGAACTGCACGCCGTTGTCAAAGGAAACCCGCCGGAGTCCGAGGAATCGCCGGCCGTCATTGTACTCGTCGAATTTGATCAGAAAGCTCCGCTTGTGCTGCTGTGATGGCTGCGAAGAGCTGTTTCCTTTGAAGCGGATCGCCACATTGTCAACGGAAATATCCCGCCACCTAAAGGATGCGCGCACATAGATTCGCTCGGGCAAAGCCGCCAGCATGCGTTGCATGTCTTCTTTGTTGACTCGCAAGTAAACCGACTGGACTTCTTCGGGATGGTAGAAATCGCCGGCTCCCGCCTCAGCAGACTTTTCAGGCGGTGCGTTCGAGTTCTGCGCCGACGCGGCTCGCTCGGCGAAAATCGCCAAGGTGATTGCAAGCACCTCGAATAGGAGCCGGCCGGCACGGCAATCATTGATCTGTAGGGTCATGGATCTGTTCTCACACAGTTGTGGTTTGAGGCAACTCAGCTCGCGTGAAACACGGCGTCCGCTTCTGAGACGGGGTGGCTGGGGTCGAGCGTTTCGCTCGCCCCCAGCGAATGCGAGGCACCGTGTCTCTTGATTCGACTGTGGGCGGCGAAGCGCCGACCACAGCCACACTGTCCTCATCAAGTCGCTATGCCTTTTCGCGTTTGGCTTCCCAGTCGCGGCTCTGGGTCTTGGCGTCGCGTTCGCTTTCCGACTTTCCCTTGATCGAGTCGCCGTCCAGCTTGCCCTTGTACTTGGTGGTGAACTTCTCGCCGTTGCGTTCGCGCGTCACCGAGAAGGCCACTTCGCCGTCTTTGAAGGTGGCGTCCGTGATGGCCGTCTCCTGATTGTTGCGGCCGAGCATGGCTCCGGTGAGCTTGTCTCCTTCGAGCTTCAACTTGAGGGTCACGTCCCGCTTTTGATCGTTGAACGTGACCGACCACTTCCAGGTTCCGGTCGGATCGGGTTTG
>JAYVQJ010000013.1:0-3232 GCA_043777235.1 Planctomycetia bacterium | reverse complement strand
GATGGATTTGACCGCCGCCGATCAGTCAATGACGTCCGCTGCGAAAGCAGGAGCCGAATTTGGGGGATTCGGATCGGCAGCGACAAGACCGGATCTCGCGTCGAATGCCCAGATCGGGTTCCCCGAAATGTCGCGTGGGGTTCCGGCGACCAACGTGACGCCGCGCGATGGCCAAGATGCCGCGCTGGATCGCGACGCGAAGCAACTCGCCACTCGTGTGCGGGCCGCGAAGGAGCCAGAGAAATCGAACCTCCGGGCCGAACTGGAGACGCTGACCAATCAGCATTTCGAGCAGCGGCAACAGCGGCGCGAGACCGAGATCGCCGAACTCGCCGACCGCGTCGACAAGCTGCGAGTCGCTCATCACCGACGCCAAGAAAACAAACGCGACATCATCGGCCGCCGCATCACCGACCTGCTCGACGCCGATAAGGATTTGAGGTGGGATGAAGCTCACCTCGAACTGACGGATGGCATTTATTTCTTCATGGCAGCCGAACGATGTCCTCCGTGCCAACAAATGATGCCGATCGTCAAACGCTTGCAGAACGAAGGTCACCACATCGAGATCATCAACGCTGATCAGTCCCCACGCTCCGCCGAACGATGGAAGATCGTGTCCGTGCCGACGTTTCTGATTCTGAAGGAAGGGAAGGAAACTCATCGCATTGAAACGGCATGTACTTACGATGCTCTGAAAAGGTTTGTTGCTGAATACGCATCTCCCGCTGTCACTCCGACACTCTCGAATCCCTTTCAACTCGGATGGCCGACTGTGCCCAACGTGGAGGTCCAGACGCTCAAGAATGAGTTCAACGTCTTAACGAGCCAACTGGCCGAAAAGGCGAAGACACTTCCGAAGGATTCGCCAGAGTACGTGGCTCTCGAAGGCCGCGTCGCCAAGTTGCAGGTCACGATTTTGCAAGCGGAAATGGAACGGCTGAAAAGCCTGATCGGTATTCCGCCGCCTGCCGATCCTGAGGCACTCAATAGAGTGCTCTGGGCGATCCTGGGTTTGAAGCTCGCCAAGTTGGAAAGCAATCAGGATCTGCCCGCGAGCCAACGCAGCAAATATCGCGGCGGGATGCGAGTCACCGAAGTTCGCGAAGGGAGCCATGCGGCCATCAATAAGTTTCAAAAGGGAGACATCCTGGTCGGCTTGAACAAATGGGAGACGACGTCTTTCGAGAACGTCAAATACGTTTTCGATCAGCCGGAAGTCCGAGCCGCTCGGTCCATCAAGTTCTACGTCCTGCGCAAATCGGAAACGTTGTACGGCTTCATCCAATGGAACGACGAATCGTTGTCGATCGGACAGCTTTTGCTGAATCAATTCACCAAGCCCGCCGAACCTCAGACGCAGCCGCCGAGCAATGGAGAGACGAAGACTCCAAACTCCGGCGACGCGAACAAACCGAACGCGACGGCCGCACTCATTCGCGCGGCGGAGGCTCGCCAGAAGTTAGCGGCTTTGGAACTCAATCGAGCGAACCAGTCGAACAAGAAAGTTCCTGGTTCGATGACGACCTTTGAAATCGAACGTTTCAAAACCAACCTCGAAGTCGCTGAAGCCGAACTCGATGCCGCGAAGGCGGGTGTCGATATTTCGCGATCCGACAAGCCGAAAACGACTGTTGACGGCGAACCGACCTTTGACGGCACGAGCTATTCGCAATGGTTGAAGATGCTGGAGTCCGAGCGGAAGCCAGAGAAATTGGCGACCGCGATCGAAGCCTGTGCTCGGCTGGCCGTCGCGGGGGATGAGCGGCGAATCGCACGCGGCATTTTCCTTGCCACGAAATTGTTCGAGGAGAGCGACGATTCCAAAGAACGGAACCGAGTCTGGGATGCCGCCACGTCGGCACTGAAGCGTCTGCCTGGCGAGGTGGTCGTGTCCGAACTCATCGCCGCGTTGCCCGACGAGCGAATCAAGAAGACTCACGACTTTCCATCGCACTTCTTGATCTCGGCGACCGCATCGTCTCCCGCTTCGGAGAAATTGCGACTTGCATTGAAGTCCAAAGCCGACGAACTCATCGCGACGTATCTGGGCTTGGCTCGCGCGACCGGCGACAGCCAGCACCTTCTGGCGCGAGCGACGTCCGTTTGGCTGATCTCGGAACGCAAGCTCTCAGACTTCGAGGGCCTGCACTCGTCGCTGATGAAAGCGATAGATGAAGTCTATTCGCGAACGGCCGGAAGAATTAATCGACGCGAACAGCCTTGGTTCGGCGCGACACTGAGGCTCGCCGAAACAGAGCCGGAAACCCCTGAGCTGGCAACGCTGCTCGCCAAGCACCTCGAAAAAGACCGGGTTCAAATCTACGCCCGCCTCTCTCGCATGGGACGACATGCGGAAGTGGCCGTGCCGCGCCTCATCGGAACTTTCCTTGTCATCTGGAAGAGGCGAGAGAACGAATTGCGAGCGTGGGCGGCTAATGAGCGGCAAACAGAAGTCGAATTCGATGCCACATTCGACGTCGAATCGCCTCTCTCGAATCAGGAACGAATGGTCGACGTTCTCAACGTTCTCGGAGCGATCGGCTCCGGAGCGAAAGACGCCGTTCCGTCTCTCAAACAGATCCTCTTGCTCGCTCCGCCGAAACGTGTTGGCGAGCAACCGTCACTCGACGACAAGTTCTTCGACACTCTCAAGCAGACGCTCACGAAGATCGGTGACGTTCCTGAAACAGATGCCAAAGACTTGCCCCCCTTGCTCAGCGAGTTCTTTCGGTTGAAGTCGCGATGGAACCTGATGTCGACGAATCCGGAGGTCGATCACAAAGACATTCAGTTTGATTTCAACTATCGACTCTCGATTCAGGATAAACACGATCACAACAACTTTGAGGTCGTCTTCAAGATCATGACTCAACTCGAGGCTCAGTCGAGCGGCATGCACTTCCGCATCGACGACACCACCTCGCCGAGGCAAATCGACTTGTACAACGAGAAAGGCCAACGCACGCTCAATGGGATCTATGAACTCAGCGGAGACCGTCTGAAAATCGAAATCGCCAAGACAGGCAAGCCGCGTCCGAAGGCGTTTTCGCCCGACAAGGACAAGCTCCCTGAAGGTTACACCCTGCTGGAATTCGAACGTGACCGTGCTACGGAGTCGGAACCAGTACCGTAGCCGTCGCACACGGTGGCATTGCTGTTCCTTTCGCGAATGGTTCCAGTGAGTGTCGTGCTGCCGATCAACTTGAAGAGGTCAACGACGACTCTTGCA
>JAYVQJ010000012.1:0-3233 GCA_043777235.1 Planctomycetia bacterium | reverse complement strand
GCTCATCACGCGGAGCGATGATGGCTACGTAGCCGTCACCGCTCCGCGTGACGAGCCGAACGGGCAAACGCGCAGTGATTTCTTGCGATCCGTATGACGGCTGACTTCGACCGCTGCGATCGCGTCTTTCTGAACGAGGTTGGTCGCCACATCGTAGTCGGCTCGGTTGCGCACCGTTCGCAATTGATGCAGCCGCGATCCGGCAAGACCGACCGCAGAAGGACCACAACTTTGCAACCGCTTCCAGAGGAAGGCGTGAACCAACTCCGCTCGCGGAATCTGAAAGCCCAATGCCTGCAACAGCTCCCGCGCCTGATGGAATGCCGCGTAGTAAGCTCGGCCGATCGCGCATCGCCATTCGGATTCCGTCGAGCCGCGACTCAAGGACTCCGCCAATCTGAACTGGTCGCGAGGACGAATCATGGCCGGAAGCTCGTGGCGATCGAAAACGCGCTGGCCAATTGAGGCGGACAGCAGTCGAACAGCCGGCGATGCCAATTCGACTCGACGGCCACCGCTTCCATCGGGTCGTCAATCGCATGTCGAACGGACAGAACAATCCACCACTCATCGGCGAGTTCGTGGTCTTGGTACGCTTCGACCTCGATGTCCGCCTCAGGGAACACTTCGCGAGTCATCTGTAAAACCGACGGCAGAGAGGCAGTGACTCCCAGCTTCTCAGCCAGTTGTCGGACATCAGGCGTGTGTTCAATTTCCGAGGAAACCAATGACGCGGACATGGCAAGCTCCTTGAATCGGACGACTGATACCACAGGCGGTCGCAAGCCGACAGACCAATTCCGTGCTGGCGACCCTCACCGGAAATGGCCAGAATCCCCGCTATGAAGACCATGAAAAGCGGTGGTGGTTGGAAGGCGATTTGGTATTCGCTGCGGCTCGCAAAGCGAGTCGGCTGGCTGCGGATGTGGCGAGCGATGAGCAGTCGCAACGCCTGCAAGACCTGCGCGCTGGGAATGGGCGGTCAACTGGGAGGCATGGTCAATGAAGGAGGCCACTTCCCGGAAGTCTGCAAGAAATCGTTCCAAGCGATGGCCTCGGACATGCAAGCCGGCATCCGGCCGGAGTTCTTTGCGCGATATGGTTTCAACGAACTCAAAGCACTCACGCCGCGCGAACTCGAACTCAGCGGCCGATTGAATGAACCGCTCTATGCCGGACCGAACGACAAGGGCTACCGCACGATCTCGTGGGACGAGGCGTTCGACAAAGTCGCCGCGAAGCTGCGCGAGGCCGGGCCGACGCAGAGTTTCTTTTACGCCAGCGGCCGGTCGTCGAATGAAGCGGGCTTCTTGCTGCAATTGCTATCGCGACTGTTCGGCACGAACTACGTCAACAACTGCTCGTATTACTGCCATCAAGCCAGCGGAGTCGGACTCGCCAGCAGCATTGGAGTCGGGACCGGGACGATCCGATTGGAAGACCTCGACGGCTGCGACCTCTACATCCTGATCGGCGGCAACCCGGCTTCGAACCATCCGCGGCTGATGCGCAGCCTGATGCAGATTCGGCGGCGCGGCGGCAAAGTGATCGTCGTCAACCCGGCGAAGGAACTGGGCCTCGTGAACTTTCGCGTGCCAAGCGATCCGTGGAGTCTGCTGTTCGGCTCGGAGATCGCTAGCCAATACGTTCAACCGCACATCGGCGGTGACATCGGCTGGCTAACCGGCGTGATCAAAGTCGTGCTTGAACGAGGCGGCCTCGATCGCGAGTTCATCGACCAGCACACCGAAGACTTCGAGGCTCTTCGCCAACAAGTCGAAACGACAAGCTGGCCCGACATCGAAGCCAACTCCGGCGTGAGTCGGAAGAGTATCGAAGAATCTGCAACGACCTTCCTCGCCGCGAAGAGCGTCGTCATCGGCTGGACGATGGGGATCACGCACCACCTGCACGGCGTCGAGAATGTGAAGATGATCGCCAACCTCGCGCTGACGCGAGGCATGATCGGCCGTCCGAACGCCGGGCTGATGCCGATCCGCGGACACAGCAACGTGCAAGGACTCGGATCGGTCGGTGTGACGCCAACGTTGAAGAAAGCCTTGCTCGATCGCTTTGAACAACGACTCGGTGTCAAAGCTCCGACCTCGCCCGGACTCGACACGATGGCCTGCATGGACGCGGCCTATCGCGGCGAGATGCAAGCCGCCCTCTGTCTCGGCGGAAATCTGTTCGGCAGCAATCCGGACGCTCGGTTCGCCGAAGAGGCGATGCAAAAACTTGACCTCGTCGCGTACCTCAGCACGACGCTCAACACCGGCCACGCTTGGGGCCGCGCGAAAGAAACGCTCATCCTGCCCGTCCTGCCGCGCGACGAAGAGCCACAGCCGACGACGCAAGAGTCGATGTTCAGCTTCGTCCGCCTCTCGGCCGGTGGCCCATCGCGCGTCGCTGCCGCTCGCAGCGAAGTTTCAATCCTCGTCGAGATCGCACGCCGAGTTCTCGGCGACTCGATCCCCGGTTCTCTGAACTGGTCTGACCTTCACAGTCACTCCGCCGTACGCCAATTGATCGCTGAGATGATCCCTGGCCTCGAACCGATCAGCGACATCGACCAAACAAAACGCGAATTCCACATCCCCGGCCGAGACCTCGCCAATCAAACTTTCCCAACGCCATCTGGGAGAGCGAAGTTTCAAGCCGTCTCGCTTCCTCCTTCGCCAACCGACAACCGTTTGCGATTGATGACTGTCCGTTCCGAAGGCCAATTCAATTCCGTCGTCTACGACGAAGAAGACATCTACCGCGGCCAAGAACGTCGCGACGTGATCTTGCTCAGTCAGGCTGATCTCGACCGGCTCGGCCTCAAGCCTGATCAACGAGTCCGCGTCCGCAGCGCGACCGGCGAGATGCGGTTCTTGTTGGCTCGACCATTCGACGTCCGCCCCGGCAACGCCATCGTGTACTACCCAGAGGCGAATATCCTGGTCCCGCGCGGCGTCGACCCGCAGTCAAAGACTCCCGGATTCAAGTCCGTTCTCATCGAGATCCTACCAGAGTCGACATCGCTTGCTTGAGACGTTTCGATCCCGTTTGAAGACACGCGCGATCGAGGTGCCCAGTCAGGCGAGGCGTGCGATGATTGACGTGGCCGGTTTTCCACTCAGCCAAGAGCTGTTATCGGATACCGGGCGTTCCTGGAAGCGGTCATCGCCCGCCAGGCCGAGTTGATCGCCCGTTGGTTGCTGGTGGGATTTATTCATGGGGTGATGAAC
>JAYVQJ010000011.1:0-3234 GCA_043777235.1 Planctomycetia bacterium | reverse complement strand
CGGCTCGCCACAACAAATCGTCGAACGATGGTAGCCCGGCGAAAATCATCTCGATAGCTTTCGCCCGCATGAATGACGTCTATCACTTGCTGGTTCTGTTTGGCAGCCTCGCGCTGCTGATGTTCCTGGTCGTCCGCGGCAAGAGCATCTTCGTGGTCGCTCCGTTGTGTGCGTTGATCGCCGTGACGCTCAGCGGTGAAGACCCGCTGGCGACGATGAACGGAGCCTACATGACCGGCTTCGCGAACTACGTCCGGGATTTTTTCTTGATCTTCGCGCTCGGGGCAGTCTTCGGAAAGTTGATGGAAGATTCCGGGGCCGCGATCACGGTGGCTCACGGAGTCGGCAAACTGCTGGGCAAGCAGCGAGCGTGTCTGGCCGTCGTGCTGGCGTGTGCGTTGTTGACTTACGGCGGAGTCTCGTTGTTCGTCGTCGGCTTTTCGGTCTATCCATTGGCTCTGCATCTTTTCCGAGAAGCCAATTTGCCGAGACGCTTCATTCCGGCGTCAATCGCGTTCGGGTCGATCACCTTCACGATGACCTCGGCCGGGTCGCCGGAGATTCAGAATTTGATCCCGATCAAATACTTGATCGATGCCGCCGGACAGCCGCTGACCGATGCTCGTGCCGGTTGGCCGGTGAGCCTCGTCGTTGCCACGTTCATGTTCGTCGTCGGCCAGTGGTATCTCGACCGAGTCATCCGCCAAGCGGTCGCGAGTGGCGAACGCTTTGATGCTCGCGACGGCGATCATGTCGCGGTTCATGCCGACGCGAGCGGCCCGTCGTTCAAGGCCGCGATCACTCCGTTGGTCGTGACGCTATTGGCGTTGAACCTGTTGCCCTGGTGCTGTCACGCCTCGGCCGAAGCGTTCGTCTCTCCGGCAACGTCGCCGACGATCTTCGCGGTGCTCAGCAAGTTTCCCGAGGACGCGACGCTGTCGATCTTTCTGGGAGTGATGGCCGGGGTCTGCGTGATGCGTCGGCAACGGATCGACGTGTGGAAGTGCTTTGGCGACGGATTCGTGAATGGCGTGCTGGCCGTCGGATCAACAAGCGCGGTGGTTGGGTTCGGCTCGGCTGTCAAAGGTCTGCCGTCGTTCAAAATCGTGTTGGATTGGGTGACGCAGTTGCCGGCCGAACCGCTCATTGGTGCCGCGATCGCCGTGGCCGTGATCGCCGGCATCGCCGGTTCGGCATCAGGAGGACAAGGGATCGCGCTGCCGATTCTCAAGCCGATCTACATTGATGAACTGCACGTCGCGCCGCGAGCGTTGCATCGCGTGGTCTCGATCGCGTCCGGCAGCCTCGATTCGCTGCCAGCCAACGGATATCTCGTGATGCTGATCCGCAACATCTGCGGCGAGACTCACGCCCGATCCTACGGCCCGATCTTCGTCACGACGGTTCTTCTGCCGGCGGCCGGAACCGCACTGGCCATCGGACTCTTCAAGTGGTTTCCAAGCTGGGGCACGATGTGACCTGCGGAGAATCGGGCATGGATTTCTGCTTCACGACGGTGCATCGGCGCATCATCGAAACATCATCCTGCCAACTGCAATTTGGCAGAATGATGGGCCTCGTCGGTCTGAACTCATGAGAGTTCGGACGATTGGCTAGTCGATCCGAATTCTTTCAGACGACCGATGGCACATGCGTTCGCCTCCACCGACCCCGTGTCGGTGGAGCGAAGACTGAACGGCTAACCCAGAGAACCCCAACCTTCAAAGGCTCTCCACCGACCCTGCGTCGGTGGAAGCAACGACTCGTTAGCTGGCCAGTCGTCGTTCCACCGACGCGAGGTCGGTGGAGACGTCACGCGCGGCCAGACGTCGTGTTAGCCACCAATCGTCGTTCCACCGACGCGGGGTCGGTGGAGACGATCGGATCACACTTGCTCTTCGTTCGAGCCAGCGAATTCTCACGAATTCGGGGACCAACGAGCGAGACTCCCACCCTGGAAGCCGTGTCTCTCCGGGAGGTCAGGCTTCGATTCCTGCTTTCCTGAAGGTCTGCGCTGCGGTCCGATCTCTGGCGACTCTCTGCCATCCCTTCAGGATGAACTGCAAGTGGCCGCTCAGGCGGGGTGCTGGCGGGGCTATTCCAGCGTTTCGATCAGGAAGAGGATTTCGGCGGCCATAGCGAAATCCAAATCCGAGGCGTCTGCGATTTGCCTTTCCGGTCAAGCCTGGCCACGATGACGCCGCGTTTTTGCGTCTTGGCGATGGAAAGACAACGACATGCAGACTGATCGCAACTTGTTGCTTGGCGTCCTGGCGTTTCAGGACGAGTACATCGACCTCGCGCAGCTCGCGGCGATTTGCCGAGCGTGGACCGCCGACAAGAGCCGCTCGATCCCGCAACTGCTCATCGAGCGGCAGTGGCTCTCGGAGCAAGGCCGCGACGAACTCGAACGCAAGGTCGAGCGGAAGCTGAAGCGGTTCGTCGGCGACGTCCATGCCACGCTGGGAGCGGTCGCCGACGGAGCGGTCCGCGATGTTTTGAAGCAAGTCCACGACCCCGACATCAGCGAGTCCCTCTCCAGTTGGCCGGACAGCGGTCATGTGCTGGACCGGCGTGCGACGGACAAGCAACCGTTCTACACAACGAAGCTGGTCCAAGTCCGCACGCTGCGCGACGCCATTACCATGTACGACGAACAACGTAAAGTCGGCTGCGCGGGAACGCGGGAACTGTGGCAGTAGTGAAGACGAAGCCTTGTAGGTTCATTACGATGCCGCCTCGCCGCGAATGGGTGCGAACGAGCAGATCGAACGGAGCGCAATGTTAACTCATCTCCAACTGAAGAACTTCAAAGGCTGGAAGGACACGACGCCGATCAAGATGGCTCCGCTGACCGTGTTTTTCGGCACGAACAGTTCTGGCAAAAGCAGCATCGAGCAATTCCTGCTGATGTTGAAACAGACGGTCGATACGTCCGACCGCAAGTTGGTCATCTATCCCGGCGACGTGAACACGCCGGTGAATCTTGGTTCGTTCGAAGACTTGGTCTTTGGCCGCGATGCGAAGAACAAGTTGGAGTTCAGCTTCGAGTGGGATCTGCCAGAGCCACTCAAGGTGAACGACCCTCGCTCGAAGTTCGCGTGTTCCGGCAACCAGATGCGTTTCTCGGCGGAAGTCGGCATGGTCGGGGATAAGCACTCAACGCTCGCAGTGAACCGGCTCGAATACCAACTCAAGAAGGACGGCGCGGAAGCGATGCGCGTGTCGGTCGAG
>JAYVQJ010000010.1:0-3234 GCA_043777235.1 Planctomycetia bacterium | reverse complement strand
GACGTTCCGAACCGGACGCTAGCGCGTTCCGGCTGATTGGATCGGCAACACAAGAATCAACAAGAGTGGCGGAGAGCCGGAAAAGTTCTATCGGGAATTGTGTGCGGAGCTTCAAAAAAGATACCCAGACTACTACGACCGGATATTTTCCCCGGGAAGTGACTGATCGGTGTGTCACGCGTCCGCGCGAGCGAATGAACGAGGTCGCCGCGATTTACCAGTACGCGGAGTCGACAAGGCGGTTGGTCCGCGCCCTTCCGTCGGAGTCCTCTTGCGACTCGGCTACGTGTAGCGCACCTGTCGATGCTGTGGTTCGAAGTATTCCGGAAGGAGGCTATCGACTTGCAGCAGACCCTTGCGAGTGAGCCGCACTTCATCGCCGTCGATCTCCAGATACCCGGCGACTTGTTGGTTTCGGAGCGGCTCAGCGAACTCGGTGAGCACGTCCACACCAGACTTTTGACGGAACGACGCTGCGTCGAGGTGTCCTTCTTTGAGTTGCAGCACGAACTCGCGAATCAGTTTTTGATGAGCTGTCGGACGCAACGCGCGGTTGATCGGCAGGCGACCCTCTTCGAGCACGGTCTTCTGATAGTCCTCGATGCGATCGAAGTTTTGGTAATGCACACCTTGTAAATGCCCGAAGGCAGAGACTCCCGCCGCCAATAGATCGGTACCGCGGAAGAGATTGTCGCGATAGACGAACCGGTCGGTATCGAGACTCTTCACGAATTCATTGCCGCTGGAAATCTGGTAGCCGTTCGAGAGGAAACGGTCCATTGCTTCGCTGACCCAACGACGTTTGGTCGGCCAGTCGGCGACGGGAGCGGTGATGCCTTGCTCTCGCATTTCCTTCGAGATCAGCGTGTTGAATGGCAACTCCATTTGATAGACGGTGATGTTGTCGGGGCTGAGTTCCATCGCCTTCTCGACACAGCGCTGCCAGTTCTCGTCAGTCTCGCCGATCATGCCGGCGATGAGGTCGATGTTGATCTGCGGAAAGCCAACCTGTTGCAGCCAGTCGTAGGCTCGAAAGATTTCCGGCGAGAGATGTGCCCGGCCATTCTCTTCGAGGATCGCATCGTTGAAGTTCTCGACACCGAGCGACACGCGCGTGACACCGATTTCTTTCAGCGTTTTGACCTTCTCGAAGTTGAGCGTGCCGGGTTCGCATTCGAACGTGACTTCTTCCGCGTGATCCCACGAGATCGTCCGCCGCAACGTGTCGCGAAGAAACAGCAACTGTTTGGAGCTGAGATACGACGGCGTGCCGCCTCCAAAATAAACGACCTGCAACGGGCGTCCGCTGACGGCTCGTTGCTGACCGAGCAATTCAATCTCGCGGCCGAGTGACTCGACGTATTGTTCGATCGCCGAAGCGTTCTGATTTGTGTAGACGCGGAAGTAACAGAACTTGCAGCGTTTACGGCAGAACGGAATGTGCAAATACAAACCGAGCGGCACGTCCCGATTGGGCTCTGCGGCGAAGGCGGACTGAATCTCCGGGATGAATTCGGATTGCCACTGCGAGAACGGCGGGTAGTTCGAGACGAAGTAGCTGCCGACTTCCGTCGAACCAACGGCCGGCGTCACCGTCGGGGTCATCACGGGGAGCGGCGTGTTCAGGACATCGGTCATCAGAGGGTCCATCGGCTTGAGAGGCGGGAACGCATCGTGGTCGGAGTTCGATCGACGAGTCGCGTTGCTCACCATAACAGTTTCCGCACGAGCCGAAAATTCCGGGGAAACTTGTTGCGGTTGAGAATCCGCTGACTATCCTGAGTCCGTTCTCCTGATCGAGCGGATGCCGTGACCCAAACGCACGCCGAATCACATCACCCAGTGCGGCATCTTTTCCAACAACCTTCTTGAGCGACTGCTCCTCGTCAGGAGCGTCCGACAAGCCCGTTTGGTTCTGTTGTGAAAGGACTTCGCATGCCACTGGCTCGCCCCACACCGCCTTGTGACGCGTACGCGCGTTATTCCATTTTGGAGTATCTGTTGATCGGCGATCTCCGCGATTTGCTGGAGGAGTCGGCCGACAATGAGACTCGCCGCTGGTTGCTGGCGGTACTCGACGAATTGCTGGATCTGCTGCCGAACGAATTCGAGTTCGAGGACCAAGGAGGTTATCTCGCCGACGTTTGCGAGCAGAATCCCAACTGGTCCAACGTGGTCGATCGGCTGCATCGCGAGCACGAAGGTTTGTACTTCAGTTTGCTCGAACTGCGGAACCGCATCAGCAACGAACAATCGTTCGATTTCATTGCCGACGAAGTGAAGCCCAAGCTGTCCAATTGGATCGACGCCGCTCAACGTCACCGCGAGAGCGAACAGCGATTAGTGGTCGCGGCCTGCGACACGACATTCGGCGGCGAAGGTTAGAAGCGACTGCAAAAATAACCCGACGCGTGAGCGAGGGACTGTTTCCTCTGAGTTCACTGAACGCCCTCGCTCACGCGTCGGGTTACTTTTGGCGAATTCCATCCGCTTGCCCGTTGTGCAAATGGATGCAGTTTCGGCCGGCGTGCTTGGCGGCAAACAGAGCTTCATCCGCGCGTTGAATCAAGCTCTCGGCAATCTCCGCGCTGTTGACCTCGGCCACGCCAAGACTGACCGTGACCGGCACGAGGTTGTGCTTCAAGGAAATGGGCTTGGCGGCAACGGCTTGGCGGGCTCGTTCGGCGGCGACCGCAGCTTCTTGGAGATTGACTCCCTGACAGATCACGACAAATTCGTCGCCACCATAGCGGCAGACAATGTCCATTTCGCGCAGAGTCGTCGACAAGACTTGGCCGACCGATCGCAACACGGCATCGCCCGACATGTGGCCGTGCGTGTCGTTGAGATTTTTGAAATCGTCGATGTCGATCATCAGTAGCGAAAAGCGGCCACCCTGCCGTTGTCGTTGAGCAAACAGTCGCGAGAGTTCCTCGTTGAATGCGCGGCGGTTCTTCAACCCCGTCACGATGTCGGTGCGAGCTTCCGCGATGAACAGACCCATGCCGCGATGTCGCCAGATTTTCCAAGCCACCGCAAATCCGATTGCGAAACCAATCAGCGTCATCACAATCGGCGTCAGCATCCTTCATCACCCCGCAAAACTTCGATGGATCATGTGATCAATACGCTCAGTGATACGGATCGCAAGAAATCACTGCGTGTTTGCCCGTTCGGCTCGTCACGCGGAGCGGTGACGGCTACGTAGCCATCATCGCTCCGCGTGATGAGCCG
>JAYVQJ010000009.1:0-3235 GCA_043777235.1 Planctomycetia bacterium | reverse complement strand
CGACTCCCAGCGGCGCGGCGGTGTTGGTCACCGAAGTCGTGTCGTCGGATTCCTGTCCGATGTTGTTGTCGGTGGGCGAACAGGAATTGTCGGAACTTCTGCGGCGTGAAATCTCGGCGCGAAATTTTTTTACCGGGACGAATCCGGCGGCGTTGCAACAATTGCTGCGGACAGAACTTGGTTTCGTTGGGAAACTGGCGAGTGTGCGGTTCAGCGAGCCGTGGTTGTGGACGTTTCTGGCTCGGACGTATGCGGTTTATGCGGTGACGATGCGGAAGAAGCCGTAGCCGAGTCACTCCGTGACTCGAAGATTCCGGTCACGGAGTGACCGGTCTACGGGGAAGCCTGGATGATGCGCTGATCCGTAATCGGGTTGTGCCGGTTGCTGCGCGGCGGTCAACCTCGACGGTGGCGCGGGTCGCTCCGGTCGCGGCCAGATCGGGCTGCCTGTCAAAGCGGGAGGGGGGACGGAGCATCCGGTGGCTCCGTTACGACTGCTCTGTTTGCCGAGTCGTTGCGACTGATCCGGTCTACCGAGTCCCTTCGCTTTGAGAAGTCTTCGCAGGCGCGTCGATACCTCTTTTAGATTCACGCATGGAAGCGCTGTGCGAAGGCCCGGTTCGGCAAGAGGTCGAACGACGTTGGCCCGCCTTGTCACGTTGTGGCTCGAATCTATTGCCCGGCCCTGCCACTTCCCGTTCCTCTTACTAGAAGACTTGCAGGACTTCCATGCCTACAACAGTGCTTTCTCGCCGCCGTATGCCGTCCCGAGTTCAAAACCCGTTGGAGACCTATCTCCGTGAGATCAACGAAACTGCTCTGTTGACCGCCAATGAAGAGAAGGAACTGTCGCGAGCCATCAGTGCCGGCGACACGGCGGCTCGGGACCGGATGGTGCGAGCCAACCTGCGATTGGTCGTGAACATCGCGCGGGCCTACACCAACAAAGGTTTGCCGCTGCAAGACTTGATCGAAGAGGGCAATCTCGGACTACTTCGCGCGGTCGAGGGTTTCGATCCGGACATGAATACGCGATTCAGCACCTACGGGAGCTACTGGATCAAGCAGTCGATCAAGCGAGCCTTGGTCAACACCGGCAAGACGATCCGCATTCCCGCATACATGGTCGAGTTGCTCTCGAAGTGGCGGCGAGCGACTGCTCAATTGAACGACGAACTCGGCCGGCCACCGACACCAGAAGAGGTCGCGCGATTGCTCGAAGTGCCGAAGAAGAAGTTACGAATCGTCAAGAAGGCGATCCAGCTCTACAACTCGACGCCGCAGACCGAGCAAGCGGACAGCGGCTGGTCGCTCGGCGAGATGGTCGCCGATCAACGACAAAAAGGCCCTGAAGCCGAGATGCTGGAGACCGACAATCTCACCCACGTCTACAAAATGCTGGAGACGATGGACCCGCGTGAGGCGACGATTCTGCGAATGCGATTCGGCCTCGACGATTCTGAGCCGAAGACGCTCAAAGAAATCGGTGAGTCGATGGGACTGACCCGCGAGCGCGTGCGGCAAATCGAAAACGAAGCCCTCAACCGTCTCGCCAAAGGCTTGATGGGTGACTGAGTCTCGCCAACAGTTGAGTTGAGAAGTAGCCTGTCGCCTCGTCGAGCTTCCCACAATCTCATGCGGAAGCGATGAGCGAAAGGCGGGGCCATGAAGCAAGTCGCATTGGTTTTCGGTGGAGCGGCGGTCGGCGGATTGATTGGCCACTTCGGTTTTGGCTGGCTGCTGAGCCAAGGTTTCTACGGCCTCATTCTTCCCGGCGGGTTGCTGGGAATGGGAGCGGGCCTTGCTCAATGTCGCTGGCGCTGGCCGTCGGTTGTCTGCGGCATATTGGCCTTCGTGCTGGGACTGGTCACCGAATGGCGGTTCTCGCCATTCAAAGTGGACGGCAGCTTCGGCTACTTCTTGAGCCATGCGCATCAGCTCAAACCGATCACTTGGCTGATGCTCGCCGTCGGCACAGCGATCGGTTTTTGGGTGCCGTTTCGCCGTGTCGAATCCGCATCCATCACGAATCGCGCAGATGGAACAGCCGCTTGAGCGCGTCGATCAAACTGTGCGGCGTGCCGGCCTTCGCTTCGTGACGCAGCGCTTCCAGCGGCGGGTGCAGCAGCTTGTTGACGATGCGTTCCATGCTTCGCTCGACGGTTTCTAAGTCCGTCGGCGAAAGGTGTATGAGCTTTGAACGCAACCGCGCGAGTTCGTCACGGCTGACGTCGTGCCATTGCTCGCGGAGGCGTTTGATGATCGGGCCGGTCGCCATGTGGTAGACGTCCTGCATGAACCGCTCGGTCTCTTCATCGACGATCAGTTGAGCCTTCTCGATTTCGCGTGACCGCGTTTTGCGGTTCTGATCGCAGGTCTCTTCGAGTGCGTCGATGTCGTACAGAAAGACGTTGTCGTCGAGGTTCGCGATCGCCGGAGCGAAATCGCGGGGGGCACCTAGATCGAGAATGAAGACCGGTTTCTCTCCTGAACGGCGACGAGCCGCGCGGAATCGATTCACATCAACGACCGGTTCGTTTGCTCCGGTCGTACTGACGATCATGTCGGCGCGAGCGAGTTCTTCATCGAGCGCCTCCCACGAGCGTGTCTTCGCACCCACTGAGGCGAATTGCGCTGCGAGTTTCTCCGCACGTTCGAGGCTGCGGTTCACGACCGTGACGTGTCGCACCCCTTCCTCGCAGAGATAACGCAACGTTTCTTCGGCCATCTCGCCGGCCCCGAGGATCAGCACTTGCTTGTCATCGAAGCGGTCGAAGATGCCTCGGCCAAAATCGCTGACTGCGACGCTCGCGATCGAGACTCGTCCCTCGGCTAGTCGCGTGTCCGATCGCACGCGAGCCGAAACTCGGATCGCCCCTTGAAACATCGCGTGCGTGAGCGGGCCGCAAGCGTTGTGCTCCTGAGCGAGTCGGTACGCTTCTTTCACCTGATTCACGATCTGCGGTTCGCCGAGCACCATGCTGTCGAGGCTCGATGCGACTCGAAACAAATGCCGCACGGCGTCCGGGCCGGTCTCGGCCAGCAATTCATCGGAGAATTCGTTGAGCGGAACGCGATGAAAGTCCGAGACGAATTCCGCGATCTGCTTCCGAGTCGGCGCGGCATCCGGTGATTCCTGAGCCGAATAGACCTCGACTCGATTGCAGGTCGAGAGCACGACGAACTCGGCGGAACGGAATCGACCGGCCAATTCGCGATACGCCGCTTCGAGCTA
>JAYVQJ010000008.1:0-12715 GCA_043777235.1 Planctomycetia bacterium | reverse complement strand
ACCATCACCTGGATAAATTCTTAAACCATCCTCAGTAACAGATTTGGTGGGCCGGCGCGGCGAAGCGCCGCTGGTCCCACCCTACAGGAGACAACATGCCGAACTACCGACGGAGCTTCGTGCCGGGTGGGACGTATTTCTTTACTTGCGTCACTTACCAACGCCGTCCGATTCTCACGACCGACATCGGGCGGCGGTGTCTGCGTGAAGCGATCGAAAAAGTGCAAGGCGATCATCCGTTCGAACTCTTCGCCATTGTCCTGCTGCCCGATCACTGGCATACCGTTTGGGTTCTGCCGCCCGGCGATGACCGATACCCATTGCGTTGGATGCGAATCAAGGAAGAGTTCACCGAACGCTGGTTGGAGGCTGGTGGAATCGAATTGCCGCAGTCGGAATCTCGCGAGAAGCATCGGCAGCGAGGCGTCTGGCAAAAGCGGTATTGGGAGCACACGGTTCGTGATGAAGACGACCTAAAGCGATGCGTGGACTACACGCATTGGAACCCGCGTAAACACAAGCTGGCCGCACGAGTTCGTGATTGGGAATGGTCTTCGTTTCAGCGCATGGTCCGCGAAGGCGAGTACGACATCGATTGGGGCGGCACCGATCCAACCCCCGGCTGGGACGCCCCCGAATGGGGCGAGTGATGCGTTGTGATGACGTCTCGGTAGGGTGGGACAAGCTCGCTTCGAGCGCCGGCCCACCAAATTGGATGATTGATGAATGCTGGTGGGCCGGCGCGGCGATGCGCCGCTGGTCCCACCCTACCCGACTAGCCAATGACCAATCATCAATTGCCTCTTTCGACGCAGTCCCAACTTGGCAGGTGATTGTCACCACGATAGTTTGCCGTCCGTTTCAATCGCCGCGTCCCAAATCGCGACTGCGAAAGGCCGCGTGCGGCACACTCAACTGCTATTCCTCGGAGTGACCACTTGAGGTTTCCGCTGGGAAAGTTACCCGAGATCGTTGACGCATACGAACGCGACGGCCTCCACTTCGCGGCCATACGATTAGCCCGTGCCGGGCAGGAGCGCATTTTCGAGTTGGGCATCTCGGCGTCTTCGCATGCCGCGCTACGACGGGTGTTTCAATCTCGTCCGTTCGATCCGATGGTACGCGTCGCGCAACGCTACTTCTTCGTTCCGTCTTGCAGTAAACGCGATGATCCTGAGCGGTGCATCGGCACCATTCGCATCGAGCAAGGCACGGAAGGTCGCGCCTTCCAGTTCGAGATGCCAAATACGCTGATCGCTAACTTGCTTTGGTTCTATGAGATGAAGACGCTTGAGCCGGCAGCGCAACTTCATTCGCGGCCGCCAGCCGAGGAATAACTTCTCCTTGAGGTGAATCGAGGCCGCAGGTAACGCATTTAACGTGGGCATTATTGATTGCATGCCATGAAAGGACGTCATCAGTGAGCGAAAACAGCCTGGGACACCGACGTCGGGTTCTCTTTCTCTGCACGGGCAACTCGTGTCGGAGCCAGATGGCGGAGGGTTGGTTGCGGCATCTGGCGGGGGACCGGTTTGAAAGCCTGTCCGCCGGAGCGAAGCCGGCTGGGTATGTCCATCCGCAGGCCGTGCAGGTGATGCGCGAGTCGGGCGTCGATATTTCACAGCAAGTGAGCAAACACATTCGCGAGTTCTTGCCGCCGCAGGGAACTCCGCCGGACCTCATCATCAGCGTCTGCGGCAACGCCGAGAAGGAATGTCCGCTGTTTCCCGGTCAGGTCGAACGCTGGCATTGGCCGTTCGATGATCCGTTTCATGCGGGCGGCACCGATGAGCAACGGCTCGCCGAGTTCCGCCGCGTTCGCGACGAGATCAAAGCGAAGATCGAAAGCGGGTTGTTGTGAATCTCTGAACCGAGTTGTTTTCAACGCAAAGACGCAGAGGCCGCCAAGGAACGCGAAGAATTTCAAGATTCGTCTTAACCACCAGGCAGTTCACGTCGTCAGCAACAGTTCTCTGCGAGTCTTTGCGGCCTTCGCGTCTTTGCGTTGAAAGTCTTCTCTTCGAGATGTTTAGGTGGAGAATTACTCGCGGCTCAACGCTTCATCGAGATTCAGCAGCACGTTGCCGAGCACGGTCCACGCGGCCAACTCGGTGCGATTGAGATCCTGCGGAACAGGATGCTCGCCGATGGAGAGCAGCGCATCGGCAGCCGTGGTGTCCTGCTGAAAGCGAAGTCGCTCGGCCGACAGCAGACGCAGCAACGATTGAGCTTCCAAGTCCGTTGGTTCGCGAGTGACGACTCGTCGGAACGCCGTGGTCACTGCTGCTCGATCGGAAGCTGGGCCGGAGGACAAGACACGCTCGGCCAACGCGCGCGCGGCCTCGACGAATTGTGTGTCGTTGAGCAACACCAACGCCTGCAGCGGAGTGTTCGTTCGCTGACGGCGGACAACGCAGGTCTCGCGCGTCGGAGCATCGAGCTGCCACATGCTCGGTGGCGGGACTTGTCGCTTCCAATAGGTGTAGAAGCCGCGCCGATACAGTCCGTCCCCGGTCGAGAGGACGTACTCCTGAGTGCTCTTCGTATCGTAGGTGATCGCCTTCCACAGGTCCGCCGGTTGATACGGCTTCGCGCTCGGCCCGCCGAGCCGCTCGGCAAGCAAGCCGCTGGCGAACAACGCCGAGTCGCGAAGCGTCTCCGCATCCAATCGAAATCGCGGAGCACGAGCGAGCAATCGGTTCTGTGGATCGACTCGCCGATGCTCGGCCGTGATCGCGGACGATTGCCGATACGTCGCCGACGTGACGATCAAGCGTTGCAGACGTTTGATGGACCAGTTCGTAGTGCCGCCTTTAGGCGGAATCGTGTTTGATGAGCCGCCTAAAGGCGGAACTACGAACTCACACGCCAGCCAATCGAGCAACTCCGGATGCGATGGCAGTTCGCCTTGGACGCCGAAGTCCTCGGGCGTTGCGACGAGGCCACGGCCGAAGAGTTGTCGCCAGTGACGATTCACCGCGACGCGAGCCGTCAGTGGATGTCGCGGATCGACCAGCCATTTCGCGAAGCTCAGCCGATTCGGCGGTGAATCACTCGGCAGCGCGAGCAGAAACGCCGGGACGCCGGCCGTGACCTTCTCACGCGGCTGATCGTACTGGCCTCGTTCGAGCACAAACGTGTCACGCGGCTGCGGCTGATCCTGCATGACCATCACCGATGGCATCGCCGCCTGCAACGACTTCTCGGACTTACGAAGTCGCTTGAGTTCGCCGCTGAGAGACGTCCATGCGATGAATTCACCCTCTTTCGGCAGCGCAGTCAGCTTTGATTGCGTGTCACGAATTCGAGTCTGCAACTCCGCCAACTGAGCGGCCTGTTCCGGCGTCGGCAGTCGGAGTTCGGGGGCGGCATTCTTTTGTTTGCCGCCGTCGATGCCTTTCTCCGGCAGTTGATTGAAGTATGCGAAGAACTGGTAGAACTCACGCTGCGTCAGCGGGTCGTACTTGTGATCGTGACACTGAGCACATCCCGCTGTCAGTCCCATCCAGACAGTCGAGGTCGTGCGGACTCGGTCGGCGACGTACTCGACGCGGTACTCTTCTGGGATGACGCCGGTCTCTTCCGTGATCATGTGGTTGCGATTGAACGCGGTTGCGATGAGCTGCTCGGTCGTCGCGTTCGGCAGCAAGTCGCCGGCGAGTTGCTCGATCGTGAATTGATCGAACGGCATGTCCGCATTGAAGGCGTTGATGACCCAGTCGCGCCAACGCCACATGAACCGCTCGTGGTCGGTGAAGTAACCGTGCGTGTCGGCGTACCGAGCTTGATCGAGCCAGTCGCGCGCCTGATGCTCGCCGTATCGCGGCGACGCGAGCAACCGATCGACAACCCGCTCGAACGCATCCGGCTCACGATCGGCGAGGAATTCTTCGGTGTCGTCGATCGACGGCGGCAGGCCGGTGAGATCGAGAGTGACTCGGCGAAGCAGCGTCGCGCGATCGGTCTCCGGAGACGGACGCAGACCGGCTGACTCAATGCGAGTGAACACAAACCGATCAATCGAGTTTCGCGTTTCCAATTTGAGATTTGGAATTTGGAATTTGAGATTTTGAATCTCCGGTCGAGTCGGCGCGACGAAGGCCCAATGCGTCTGATACTTTGCCCCCTCGGCAATCCAACGTCGCAGCGTTTCCTTTTGAGCGGCCGTCAGCGATTGACTGGTCTCGCGCGGCGGCATGACGTCGTCATCGTCCGCGAGGATTCGCCGCACGAGTTCGCTCGCTTCCGGCTTTCCCGGCGTGATCGGCGTCCGCTTCGACTTTGCCTCGCGAGTCGCTTCGTCTCGCACATCGAGCCGCACGTCCGCTTGCCGCTGCTTCGCATCCGGCCCATGACAGCGAAAACAAAAGTCCGCCAGGATCGGCCGCACCTCGCGAGCGAAATCGACGGCTGGCGGAGACTCGGCCGCCGCGACTGTCGTGGTCAAAATCAGAATGCAGACAAAGCGCATGTCGCCCTCAGTCGTGGGGCAGGTTTCACACCAACAACCGGCCAGCGTAACCGACGCAGCGCGATGTGTCGCCGCTCGCTTCGGCGGAAGTGGCGTAGCCGACTTCGATCGAACGGTTCAAACGGCCGAGCTTCTTCAACGTCTTCAGCACGATCACGGCGGGGACGAGGCCGCACATGCTGATGTGGTTTGAATGGCACGTCTGGAAGAGATCGTCCTCGTTCAGCCGATCAAACTCGGCGAGGGCCAGTGCGTCGAGTCGCCGGGTTTCGGCGTCGTCCGCGTAGTGATTCATGTCGCTGGAGATCAGCAGCAGCGGCGGATCGAACAAGAAGTTTTCGAGCACCGACGCCAAGCCGCGCGCGAAGTCCTCGCAACGAGCCAACGTCGCTCCGCTGACACAGATACCAACGATTTTTGTTTGCGGTGCGAGTCGGTGAATGATCGGCAACTCAACTTCGATGCCGTGCTCTTGCTGATGCGCGGCCGCGTCGAACTGCAATCCGGGAATCGCCGCGACCAACGCGCGGGCCAATTCGAGATCGGATTCGAGTTGTCCTCCTGGAAATGACCAGACGCGGTTCGGAGCGACTGCCCAATCGAGTCCGTTGGCCGTGTGCTTCGGACCGATCACGATCACGGTGCGCGGTAACTCAATCCGCTTCAACACATCGGCCGCGAGCTTGCCGGAGAATCGCCAGCCCGCGTGCGGCACCATCGCTGCGGCGCAACTGAGCGGCACGGCGCTAGCCGCCGGTCTGCCGTTGATCGCCGTGGAATCGGAACCGGCGGCTAGCGCCTTGCCGCTCACGGATGTGCCCAACATCCGATCCAACTCCGTCGCCACTCCCGCCGCGTCGCCGGGATAAAACTTCCCCGCCACCGCCGCTGGCCGCACGTCGCCGCCACCGATCGGCTTCGGAGTCATTTCGATCGTGAAGCGTTCGCACGAGCACAACGCTCGCAGGCTGAAGAGCTGCGACCATTCGGGAGCGACAACTTGTGCCAGTTGGCTTGCATCGCGGACGAGTTGGTTCGGCGCAACGCGGCGATCAAACACGAACGCTTGCTTGTTTCGTTCGGTGACGAGCACTCCGCGCGTTGTCGAGTCGATGCCGTTCAAATCCGGTTCGGCGACGGTGCCGTGCATCGCGGTGTCGTCGAGTGCAAGGATGTCGATTCGCAATTGATCGAGCGGTAGATCCTTTCCGGACAGCGCCTTCGCGAGTGTCTCGCACTGCGTGAAGAGGGTCGTTTGCAGCGGATATTTTTCTTTGGGCGACAATCGCGCGACGGACATCCAAAAGTTGGTCCCCGGTTGCGTGATCATCACCGCGACGCCGTGAATGTCGGCATCGGGAACTCCGGGGCAGAAGTAGAGCGGAGTCATTCCCTGCAATAACGACAGCACCGATTGTTGAGCGAACTGCGTCAGTTGCAAAAACTCCGACGACGTTAGTAACGGACGCGGCGGGACGCTCCTGCCGATCTGACCGGCGCTCGACATCGGGCCGTGAAGGACGTCCCCCTCGAAGCGAAACAGGATCGTGTCGTCGGACTTCCACGCGGTCGGCGGCAGGCCGGCTTTCACGCAGACTTGATTCAGGAACTCTTCACTGTCCCAACCGTTGTCCGTCGCGACTCCCGGCAGCAACAGACCGCGTTGTTGGCCGCGAATGATCTGCAAGCCGTGCTTGCCGATCGTGACGGCGTTGATCCGGTCGAGTCCGCGCTCGCTGACTTGCTCCGGCGCGAACAGCAGCCAGACGTCGAGGTCGAGATGCGGCAATTCGCTGACCGAAACTTTCGGGAAGCGCGGATCGTTTGTGGCTGTGCGATTGGCCGCCTCACGCAAGCACTGATTCAACTGCATCGCCTGGCCGAACGACCCACAGCACGATCGCAATCGGCCGTGACGTTTCAGGCTGACGAACGTTCCCGACACGATGTTGAGTCTCATCCCGCTGCGATCGAATGCGGAGGTTTCGGGTGCTCGCCCTTCGGCGGCGGCGCGGACCAATTCAGCGGCGGTCGCGAACAGAATCTGTTTTTGTGTCGGCGAGAGTTCGGGCGCGGTCATGGGAATTTGCACGGTGATAGTTTCCTGTGTGTTTCGTCGAGCAGGCGGCAGACTGAGCGGCACGGCGCTAGCCGCCGGTGAACTTGGCGGCGTTGTTCCGTTTTGACCGGCGGCTAGCGCCGTGCCGCTCACGGGAGCTAATGGCCGCTCCGGCAACACGAGCGGTCGATCGCGATCCGGCGAATGGAATTGCTTCATGTCAACCGGCTGTCGCTTGCGGCCCCAGTTGCCGGGACGGGTGGCGAAGACGCCGGCGATGTGCGTGCCGCAGTGACGGCAGCGGTCACGGTTGAGGGCGTACTCGCCGAGTTCATACCAGTTCCGTTCGATGAGCCGCTTCTGACAGTTCGGGCAGTAGGTGCTTTGCCGAGTCGCGTCATCGACGTTGCCGACGTAGACGTATTTCAGTCCGGCTTTCATTGCGACGTCGCGTGCGGCGATCAGTGTTTCGTGCGGCGTGGCTGGGCGGTCAAGCATGCGGAAGTCGGGATGAAACGCCGAGAAGTGCAGCGGCACTTCGTCGCCGACCGCTTCGAGAATCCAATCGCTCATCTGCTGAATCTCGTCAAGGCTGTCGTTGGCCTGCGGGATGACGAGGTTCGTGATCTCGAACCAAACGTTGGTCTCGTGCTTGAGCCAGCGCAGCGTGTCGAGCACCGGTTGCAAATGCGACAGCGTCGTGCGGTAGTAGAACTCTTCGGTGAACGCTTTGAGATCGACGTTCGCGGCGTCCATGAATTGATAGAACGCCCCGCGAGCTTCCGGCGTGATGTAGCCCGCCGTGACTGCCACCGACTTGATGCCGAGTTCTTTGCAGGCTCGCGCGGTGTCGATCGCGTATTCAGCCCAAATGACCGGGTCGTTGTACGTGAAGGCGACGCTCGCACAGCCCATCTCCAGCGCGGCGCGAGCGATCTCGTCCGGCAACGCGCGCTGACTGAGCCGTTCGGTTTCGCGCGACTTCGAGATATCCCAGTTTTGACAGAACTTGCAGCCAAGATTGCAGCCGGCGGTTCCGAAGCTCAGCACGCTGGTGCCGGGAAGAAAGTGATTGAGCGGCTTCTTCTCGATCGGGTCGATGCAGAATCCCGTGCTGCGGCCGTACGTCGTCAGCATCATCTCGCCGCCGATGTTCTGCCGCACGAAGCAGAACCCGCGATCGCCGTCCTTCATCACGCAGCGGCGCGGACAGAGATCGCATTCGATGCGATCCCCTTCGCGATGCCACCAGCCGCCGGGGACGATGCCGTCGGCGTGCAGCGCGGCGAGATTGCTCAGCGACGCGACGTGCGATGCCTGTTCATGTTCGATGTCGTCGGTGCGCAGGATCGGCAAGGCAGTCGTCATGTCTACTCCGTTGAGGTGGCTCGCAGGATTGTAGAGCGTGACCGAGTTGTGGGTGTATTCCTCAAGCGGACCGAATTGAAAGAAACACGAAGCCTCAGATCGCGTCGATCCACGCGGCGGAGAACGTCAGCGCGTTGCTGATTTCCGTGAACGAGCCGACCACGATATCGCCTCCGTCCGGCGCGGCGTTGCTTCCCATGCCACCGGTGACGGTGTCGTCGCCGAATCCTCCATCAACGTTGTCGTTGCCGGCCCCGCCGATCATCAGATCGTTGTCGTCGCCGCCGCGGAGCGTGTCGTCGCCGGCACCGCCAATCAACGTGTCCTTGCCCGCTCCACCGACGAGCGAGTCGTTGCCCTGGTAACCCGACAGAGCATCGTTACCTGCACCGCCGTCGAGTTGATCGTTTCCTTCTCCACCATTGAGCGTGTCGTTGCCGTCGTTGCCGGTGATCGTGTCATTGCCCAGTCCGCCCTTGATGACATCATTCCCCGCGTCGCCGGTCATGGAATCGTTCCCGTCTCCGCCGATGAGCGAATCATTGCCCGCTCCGCCGGCGACCGAGTCGTTCCCGGTGCCGCCGATGAGCGTGTCGTTGCCAGCCATTCCCAGCAACGTCACGGCACCCGCGAAACCAGAGGCGTCCAACTTATTCGCCGCGCTACCGCCGGTCAGTTGCAACAGTTCGATGCTGAAGTAGTCGTCGTTCCCCAGTGCCGTGCCACCCTGAATCTGCGTCGCGGTGACGGTGACATTGTTGTTGGCGAGGCCGGTGACCAAGTCCTGACCGACGCCGCCATCGAGCACATCGTTGCTCACACCACCGACCAGTGTGTCGTTGCCGTCTTCGCCATTGAGGACGTCGCTCTTCGCACCGCCCATCAGCATGTCGTCGCCGCTACCACCCCACAGCGTCGTTGCGAAGGCAAAGCGACTGGCGTCGAGCGTGTTGTTGCCGGCTCCACCTTTGAGCTGCGCTCCTTCAAATCCCGACAGCGAATCGGAGCCGAGTCCAGTCAACGACGACGCGGTCAGCATCATCGAGACATCGCCACTTTCCACGATCAAGTCGCCGGTCCCTGCGCCACCGATCAGCACGTCGTTGCCGAGTCCGCCACTGACTTGATCGCCGCTCCCCGCTCCACCATCGACGCGATCGTTCCCGTCGCCGCCGCTGAGAGTGTCGCTTCCGTCGCCACCGAGGATCGAGTCGTTACCGGCCATGCCATCAATCGAATCATTGCCGAGACCACCCACCAGCGAATCATCGCCGTTTCCACCTTGCAGGATGTCATCTCCCGCGCCGCCGTTGAGCGTGACGTTGCCTGTGAATCCCGCCGTCGTGATGGTGTCGTTCCCGTTCCCGCCAGTCAGAGAGACATTCTCAATGTCACTCACGGCATCAATTCCCAAGCCGGATAAGAAAGTTCCCGCCAACGACTCGGCCAAAGTGAAACTGTTTCCCGTTTCGACGAGCAGGTCAGTTCCGGTGCCTCCCGAAAACGTATCGTCTCCAAGATTGCCGGTGAGGATGTCGTTGCCGTCGCCACCTGAAAGTGAATCGTTACCGCTGCCGCCGATCAATGTGTCATTGCCACCGCCGCCGGAGAGCGTCGTATTGCCGAGGAACGCGGTGAGATCAAACTTGTTCGGGCCGTCGCTGCCGTAGATCTGCATCCCTTCGATGTTGTGATAGGTGTCGGTTCCGAATGTCTTGCCCCACTGAATTTGAGTGGTCGTGACGGTGACATTGGAAATGGTCGAATCAATGACCGCGTCGCTGCCCGCACCACCGTCGAGCGAATCGCTTCCGAGGTCTCCGGTGAGCGAATCATTTCCCGCGCCGCCGATCAGCGTGTCATTTCCGGCGAGGCCGTTGAGTACATCCGCGCCGCTACCGCCGATGAGCGAATCGTTCCCGGCACCGCCTGTCAGCGTCACGACTCCTGTGAAGGCGTGCGCATCAACAGACAACGCCAAGTTACCGGCCGACAGCACCGCCATCTCGATGCCGTTAAGCACGTCGATGCCGAGTCCTGTCATCAGTTGATCGGTCAACGTGACGTTTCCAGAGAGGCCCAGCGCTTGCAACCGATCGTGCTGGCCGTTGCCGGTAATGGTGTCGTTGCCTGCGTCGGCCACGAACGTTTCGTTGCTCGCGTTGCCGACCAACGAGTCGTTGCCGTCACCGCCCAACAGGAAGAACGGCTGGTTGCCTCCCGAAGCATCCAGCGTGTCGTTGCCCAACTCGCCTTGGAAGAAGACGTTCGCGGTCAACGGAAATAGGGAATCCAAACCGGTGGCCGAAATCGCGTCATTGCCGGCTCCGCCGTTGATCGTCAGCGACGTCGTCGGGTTCGCGAAGACGACATCTAATCCGGTGCCGTAGGTAAGCTTCGATTTCCCGTCGCCGGCCGTCGCATTATCCGACAGAGTCACGACGTCGTTCGACGCCAAGAATTGAAAGCCTCGATCGGCGACCATGAGTTGGTCGTCGATCGACTCAATACCTGCGTAGGCCAAGATCGTCGCGCCGTTGATCGTCACAGTCCCGTCAGTCGAGTTGGTGATCGTGTGTAAGAGGCTGGCTGCGGAGGTTCCCTTGAGCATCAACACGTCGTGGCCGGCATTCGGTTGATTGCCGCCGTTGAACTGAATTCCGCCAGCCGGAACTGGGCTGCCGTTCGTGAAGTCGATGATGAGCGTGTCGGCATCGTCCGAGCCGTTGATGATCAGCGTCTGCACGCTGTTGCCGGTCGCCAACTGCGCGACCTTGCCGTTGATCGACACCTCGAGCAGTCCGTTGTTGACTCGGACGAGGAACGTGTCCGCCGTCCCATCGTTGGCCGCGTGATGAGTCGGATCATCGTTGGCGGTCAGCGTCAAATTCGTCGCTCCGTTGACGACTTCGATCGGTACGACTTGATAATCGAGGATCGCCGGAGTGATCCCGGTCGCGATCGTGATGCTTTCCGTGCCGACAAAGTTGGTCGTCGGCAAGATGTCGACGATGCCACTGGTCGTTCCAACCGCATACGACAGCTTGGTCGCGTCCGCCACATGCGGAATGAATACCTGATTGCCGTTCAAATTGTTTTGATCGAGGTAATTAATCGGATTGCTGTTCGGATTCGGGTCCGCATCAATCGCATGCACTGCGAACGAGATTGGAGTCGCTCGTGACGTGCGAATGTGTGGGACGTCGTCCAGGAACGGATTGGAATTCACGTTATTGCCGTTCACGGCATCCGGCTTCACGTTGACGTGAAAGGTTTGCTCGGAAAAGTTGCCGCCGGCGTCAGTGACTCGAATCGTGACATCCGCGCTGCCGGTTGCTCCTTCCGGAGCCTTCAGCATCACGACGCCGTTCTCGGTGTCTTGGACCGCGTCGACCGATTGCATGGTGACGGCGATCGTCGGCTTGCTGTTCGCGTCTGTGGCAACATTGCTGATGGCCTCACGCACCGATTCCCCTTCGACCAACACACCAAAGATCGAATGCTGGTAATCGAGATTCCGCTGCGATCCTTCCGTGATGAAGAACTGCGAGTCGTTCGTGTCGTCCGCTGCCTTGGCCATCGCGAGCAAGCCCGTCCGATTGAACTGCAAATCGGTGCTGAACTGATCATCGAACTTTCCGGTCGTCGATCCGCCAGTTCCCGTGCCGGTAGGATCGCCCCCTTGAATCACGAAGTTGTTGACGACTCGATGGAAAATGACGTTGCTGTAGAAGCCGCTGTCGGCCAACTTCTTGATGTGCTCGGTGACGCGCGGTGTGAGATCGTCGAACGTGTTGAACAGCATCTCGCCGTAACCGGCGACGGAGATTCGCAACGCTCCGACACGCGGACGCATCGTCGCCGTCAAACCTGCCGTATTGTTGTTGATCGTCACCGTGTAGGTCAGCACGTCGCCGTTCGGATCGAAGCCGTCGATTGGCAACATCAGTGACGAACCACCCAGCACTGTCTGTGTCGCAATTGGCGTGAAGCCCGGAGTGAATCCCTGCGGAATCGCGATCCCCGCCTGCGCGGAAATCGCCGCCAATGTTTGCACACCTTCCAGCCGCGAGTTGTCGGCGAAGATCCACGTCGGGTACGTCGTGATGCTGTGACTGGTCGCGATCTGATTCGGATCGTGGTTCGTGTTCGTCGACTCGACGAACGACAGGAACTGAGCACCATCGCCGAACAGTTGCTTCTGCGCCGTCGTGTCTGAGTTCCACGCCGCGCCGTACAGTTTCGCGCCAGCGGCGTTCAACTGTTGAGCGAACGCCGCGAGATCGTTGACCGGCGTGCTGGCATCCAACACCAACCGCGGCTCCAACGATTCCACGTGCGGAGGAATCGCGGCGAACTCACAGGCAGCCACTTGCGAGCTGACCTGCTTCCCGCGTCGTTGGCCTCGGCGAGCTGTTTGAGTACCTGAGAAATTCGTCCAACTTCGCAACCACGATGAGAGTTTCATTCGACCCAATCCTTCCTTGGAGGCCCGTCCGCTGCGATCGTCGCCGAGCGGGCGGGCTTCTAGTGGCCAAGGAAAGAACTGGGGAACGGCAATTCGTGACGTTTACGAGAGCTTGGACCGATCAATGCGGAGGTCCGTCCGCCGACCGGAAATATCTGCCGGTCAACACCCTGGAATGCAGTGGCTCGACACCGCCCTCAATTCAAGTACCAAATCCCTTTCCAACTTCTCGACCCCCACAACTGGCGAGTCACTTTCTGGTCGCCGACCGTTTTGCAGTCGTATGCTTCGCACGGCCGAGGATGACACTAACCCGAAGCGTGAGCGAGGGCGAGCGCTCGTTCGACGC
>JAYVQJ010000007.1:0-12728 GCA_043777235.1 Planctomycetia bacterium | reverse complement strand
CGCGCATCGTGTTCGAGCAGCCAACGGCAAGAATGAATTGCTTGTTGGAATTGGCGATCGCTCGGCAATTGCTCGACTCGCGAGATTTCTTCTTCTTGCAGATCGGCGCGTTCGACGGAGAAACGCGAGACCCACTCTTCCAGGCCGTTCGAAAATACGGATTGAGCGGAGTTCTCGTCGAACCGCAGCAGCCGGCCTTCAAACGCCTGCGTGAAAACTACAAGGACCAGCCACAGCTCCAATTCGTGAACGCGGCGATTTCGGATCGCAACGAAGAGCGGATCATGTATACGCGCCGCGACGGCAACTGCACGGCGGCCTCCTTCGACAAACAACATCTGCTGAAACACAGCATCCCCGAAGACGACATCGTGGCTCAGCCGACTCCGTGTCTCACGTTTCAGGAACTTCTGAAACGCTCCGGCCGAGAACATGTCGACTTGCTCCAAATCGACGCCGAGGGAGCCGACTTCGCGATTCTCAAGATGGTCGACTTCGAGCACTTTCGACCGTCGATTGTCCGTTACGAACAACTTCACATGTCCCGGTCAGAACGTGATGAGGCTGCTCGGCGACTGGTCCAAAACGGCTACCAACTTCACGCCGACCGCATGGACGTGACGGCCATCCAACGCGCGGCATAGAAACGGGGCTGCAATAACTTCCCGATGTTGCTGCGAGTCAATCGGAAAATCAGCCGGAACGCGCTAGCGTCCGGTTCGGAAGGTCGATGGACTCTCGAACCGGACGCTAGCGCGTTCCGGCTGATGAGTTTGCTGAAATCGGGAAGTAATTACGGACCCGTTCCATAGCAGTCTGCTGGACAGTGGCGCACGTGGTTCGCTTGCATGACATTTCCGTTGTCACGCAAGCTCACAACTCAAATCCGAGTTCGTGAAGCCGACGACGGATCGACGGGTTCGCTAAGAGATCGCGGAACTGTTTCACCGCGGGACGATCCCAGCGGGAAGCGGGGATCGCGAAGTCGTAGTGTTCGGCCTGCAGCGGGAGGAAGCTCAGCCCATAGAGCCGAGCGACCGTGTCGATGGCGACTCCCCAATCGGCTCGGCCTTGTGCGACAGCGGCAGCAACAGCATTGTGAGACTTCGCTTGGACGGCGTAGCCCGGAGGATGTCGGCCGTTCGACAACGATTCGCCGAGCTCTTTGTCGAGAAGGATTCGCGTACCGCTGCCGACGTTGCGATTGACCATCGTGCAACTTGGGTCGCTGATCGCAGCGGCGATCGCAGCGGTTGTTGTGCGGCCGATGAAGCGAACATCACCGGAGCGAAAAACGATCCCTTGTTGGCGTCGATATCCGGGAAGCAATCGCAGATCAGCAGAGAGGAACGGGCGGTTGTACTCGCCGGTCGCGGCGTCCAGCAGGTGCATACCGGCGATGTCACACTCGCCTCGCTTGGCCGCGGTCAGGCCGCCGGTGCTGCCGACGTACAGCGACTTCGTTCGGACTCCTCGATGATGCAGTTCACTGAGCAACAGATCGAGCCCAACGCAGTGGCTGCCGATCACAACGAGATCTGCCGGCGCAAGTTCGTGGCCGAGCAATGTGACTTCGACATCGCTGCCGGCTTCGATCTGCTCCGTGTGCTGACCGATCGTGATGAAGCCGTCAGCTTGGCTGAAGGTCGTCACGCTTCCCGATCCCTTGCCCATCGGATACGCCGCCAGCGAAGTCTCGCCATGCACGAGACTGACCAGCAAGAACTCCGTGCGGCCTCGTTCGGAGTTCACTCGCAGCGGCAATGTTGCGCGAACGATTTCGCGTTGCGCGGCGGGGAGGCCAGCGAACGCTCGCAGCACCGGTGCGACGAACTCGTGGAAAGTGAACAACGCCGACGTCGGGAAGCCCGGCAGAATCACGACCGGCTTGCCGTTCGTCACCGCAAGACAGATCGGCTTGCCCGGCTTGAGCGCAACGCCGTGTGCGACGACGCCCGGATCACGCAACTCGCGAACGACTCGATACGAAAGATCGCCAGCACCCTTCGACGTTCCGCCCGACAACAGCACAGCGTCATGTTGCAGTGCGGTGTGCAAGGCCGCGTCCAATTGAGCGACATCATCGCGCACGATGCCGAGCAAAACCGGTTCGCAGCCGAGTTCCATAACGGCAGCCGCCAACGTCGGGCCGTTACTGTCGAACACCGAGCCGGGATGCGGCGTCGAACCTGGTGCGATGATTTCGTCTCCCGTCGACAAGATCGCGACACGCGGCTTACGAAAGACCTCGACGGTCGCTCGGCCAATTGCGGCTAGCACGCCGATCTCGCGCGACGTCAGCCGCGTTCCGCCGCGCAGCACGGTCTCGCCACGAGCAATGTCGGTCCCGGCAAACGTGATGTTCTGACCGGCGGTGACTGGGCGGCGAACGAGTACGTTGAGAGTGGAGAGTGGAGACTGGGAAGTAGGCGATGCACTCTCATCTCTCGTCTCTCGTCTCTCGACACCCGTTTGTTCCACCATCACGACGGCGTCGGAGCCGCGCGGGACCATGCCACCGGTTGCGATCGTTGTGGCTGTTTCCGGCTCCACATGTTGCTGCGGCGCGACGCCCGGAGAAAGGACTTCCGTGTTGAGCCGCAATCGTCGCGGAGTCTCATCGGCAGAACCGATCGTGTCGGTGGCTCGGACAGCAAAGCCATCAACGTTGGAGCGATCAAAGGCCGGGACATCGACTTCGGCTCGCACATCTTCGGCGAGGATGCGTCCGAGAGCTTCGGCCAACACAACGATCTCACGGCCCAGCGGCTGCATTCGCAGCGGGGCGAGGAACCGCTGCATCGCCGTGTCGCGGTCGATCACCTCCAGGAATTGATCCTGAGCGGCGGCGTGCAGCAATTCAGTTTCGCGTGCGTTGTGAGTCATCGGTGCGGGCTAAGGGAGCGGATCGTACAAAAAGACTTCGACCTCGGTGCCGGGAGCGTAACCTTCCAGTTCAGCCGGGACGATGACGAAGCCGGCGGCTCGCGTCGTGCTCGACAGAATCGACGCACCGCTGGTTGAGATCGGTTCGACGCGGCCGGACTCGATGCGGACTCGGCAGTAATCGACGCGACCGACTGCTGACACGATCTTGCTGCCGACGATCACTCGCTGACGAACGTACGGCCAATCGGATGATCGACCACCGAGTCGGCGGATCGCTCGACCGGCGAAGAAGTCGTACGCACACAAACACGAGACCGGATTGCCGGGAAGCAAGAAAACGAGCACATCGCCGATATGACCGATGCCGGCAGGACTTGATGGTCGCATCGCAACGCCGTGAATCGGCAATACTCCGACTTCGGCCAACACGGCGGGAGCGTGATCTTCCGCGCCGACACTCGATCCACCGGAAACCAAAATGACATCGGCCCCCGGTTCCATCAGCGCGGATTTGATTGTTTCGCGATCGTCAATCAACAATCGCGAGGATTCCAATTCCCCGCCATCACGCTCGATCAACGCACGCAGAGTTGGTGAGTTGGAATCGAATATTTGAAACGGCGCACGCGTGTCGCCGGGCACGGCTAATTCGTTGCCGGTCGCGAGCACTCGGACGCGAGGCCGCTTGACGACAAGCACAGATTGAATTCCGATCGACGCGAGCAATCCCACATCTTGTGGTCGCAGACGTCGTCCCACTTCGAGCACGTTTTGCCCCGCCGCGACATCTTCGCCGCGACGTCCGATGTTCCGCCCCGGAGCAATCGCCACGGTGAACTCAACCTGCTCATCAATCTCGCGTGCGAACTCGGCCGGTATCACCGCATCAGCACCGTTTGGAACCGGAGCGCCGGTCATAATTCGCACGGCGGTGCCACTGATGACATCTCCGTCAAACGGGTGCCCCGGCAGAGACTGTCCGATCACGCGCAACGCGAGCGGGTTGTAGTCACCAGCTCCGGTCGACTCCGAACCGCGGACAGCGAACCCATCCATCGCCGAACGATCAAACGGAGGCACGTCCAATGAAGCCGTCACTGACGAAGCTAACACTCGTTCGAAGGCAATCGACAACGGAATCGCTTCGGAGCTGAGCGTTCGGCATCTTGCATCGAGCCATTCGCAAGCTTGCTCGACGGTCGCTCGTTCGCGAAAGCCTCGCATGCGGACGTCGTCGAAGCCGCGGCAGCCGTCCTCGTGTGTTTGTCGCATTGCCATTCAGTCAACCAGTCCCGCTAGCCGCAGCGCCATTTCGTAGTCCTCCGGACGATTCAGATTGCGGAGCGATTGTAGCTCTGGGTCGACAGCCCTCAATTCGTCGATGGGAATCTCGACCGAGTCAGAAGCTTGAATCAGAAACAACGGCCGCAACCGCTGAGCCGCAACAAGCTGGCTGGCTCGTTCCGCCAACGAAGTCCGATAGACCGCAGCCAGTGGGTGATGAAAGTCTCCCTCCTTGGGAACAGCCAATTCGTGAGAGCCTAATCGGCGGATCACCTCGGTGATGAACGCGGGATTCAGCAGCGGCACGTCGCACGAAGAAACAAACGCGACATCGACATTGCCGACCAGTGCCCTTAGCCCAACGGCCATCCCCGCCAATGGACCGAGATGTTCCCGATCATCGCGGAGAATTCGCACGTCACTGGGAAGCTGCGGGACTTCCTGGCCCGGTGCCGCCACCACGACCACGGGGCTGAGTGTCGTGCGAAGAATTCGTACGACTCGCACCAACATCGGCTCGTCTCCAAACGGAAGCGTCAGTTTGGGACGACCCATGCGAGAGCTTCGACCGCCGCAAAGTACGATGCCGCCGACGGATTGAGACACAACTGTCGGCTCCATAAACTGCCCCGCATGGCGGACGAACCTTGGTACAAAGACGGCTTGCAGTTTAACTGTACCGGCTGTGGAAACTGCTGCACGGGACCAGCCGGATGCGTTTGGGTCTCCGAGGCCGAGATTGCCCAGATCGCCGAGCTCCGAAAGCGGTCGATCGGCGAGATCCGGATTGTTCACACGCGTCTTGTGGGAGCCAAAGTCTCCCTGACCGAGTTCGCCAACGGAGACTGCACGTTCTTCGATCCCGCGACCCGGCGATGCACAATCTATGAGGCTCGCCCGACGCAATGCCGCACTTGGCCCTTTTGGCAAAGGAACTTGCGCAGCCCAGACGCCTGGAATCAAGTCCAACAAACCTGTCCCGGAGCGGGCCAAGGCCCGTTGATTCCGCTGGAGGACATCGAGGCTCAGGCCAGCCAGTTGGAGCTTTAGGGAGACTGAATCAGTCCCGAAGACATGCTCAACTTTTCCGATTTTGCAGGTTGGATTAAAGTTGCGGGTCGTGCCGAGCCGAAAAGGATGATGGAGCTTCTTGCTCGACTAGTTCGAGCGGTGGCTGGGATGTCTGCGACTTAGGGTTCCGTTCCGCGACTTGACACTAACTTGAACTTGTGACTACCGTTGCGACCCAAACGTGGGTTGTAACACCCTCAAGCGGATCGGTGACTTTGGGTAGGAGACTTCCGTCGTGACCAAGAAAGAGATCGTCAAAACTATCTCGGACAAAATTGGCCTGACGCAGTTGCAGACGAAGGAAATCGTCCAGCAAACATTCGATGCGATCGTGGACACTTTGGTCGAGGAACGTCGGATCGAACTCCGCAATTTTGGAGTCTTTGAAGTCAAGAAAAGAGCGGCCCGAAAGGCTCGCAATCCACGCACAGGAGAACGGGTGGACGTGGCGGAGAAATACGTCGTCACGTTCAAGCCCGGTAAGGAGATGGAAGAAAAGGTTCGAATGCTGGAAATGGCCGAAGCCGCGAAGTCTCGCGGTGAGGCACCCCCGGCAAGCCCCTCGATCGCCCCCGCCCCCTAATCCTGTCTGAAAATTGCCTGCCAATCACGTCTCGCCCGCCGGTTCCATGTCGAAACTCGATGTCAGGGAGGACATCATGCGAAAACTTGTTTGTCTCGCTCTTTTGATGGCAACTACCGCCGCACATGTTGGATGCGTCATTCCAATGTATTCGGCCGACCAAGCCGTCCGGGCTCGCCAATTGATTTACGTGTCTGAAAATCTGCGAATGATCAATGACATCTGGGAACGGATTTGGTTCATTGACATGCCAGATACCGCGACCCCGTATCGAACACATGGCGGCGTCATCTAGTTTGGCCAGGCTCGAGCGAGCCGTGTGATCCGAATGCTGGCCGTGAGTCTCAACGGCCACTAAATTTCGTGGCGTGAACCCTCTTGAAGTCACGCTGAACCGACTCCGTTTGCGCAATCCGATCCTGGTGGCCTCGGGAACGTTCGGGTATGCGCGAGAAATGCAGTCGTTTGTAGAGTTCAGTCGTCTTGGCGGAATCGTTCCCAAGACCGTGACACCTCTCCCCCGGATCGGCAACCCGCCGCCACGGACGGTTGAAACGAATTCCGGCCTGCTGAACTCGATTGGCTTGGACAACGACGGAATCGAAGCGTTCCTCGACAAGCATCTGAGTTATCTATTGGGCCTGGGCACCGCGATCATCGTCAACATTGCCGGGCATGACATCGCTGAGTTCGGCCAGATGGCGAAGCGACTGAATCCGTTCAAAGAGATTGCTGCGGTCGAGCTGAACATCTCCTGCCCGAACGTCAGCGGCGGAGTCGACTTCGCGACTGATCCGAAGCTGACGGCCCAAGTCATCTCCGAAGTCCGAGCCGTTTGCGATCTGCCCGTGATTGCGAAGCTGACTCCGAACGTGACTCGCGTGGTGGACATCGCCGCTGCAGCCGCAGATGCTGGAGCTGACGCGGTCACGCTGGTCAACACGTTTCAAGGGATGGCGGTTGATTGGAAGCGTCGCAAGCCGATCCTGGGAAACGTTCTTGGCGGGTTGAGCGGTCCGGCCATCAAGCCGCTCGCATTGCGAGTCGTGCATCAGGTTGCCCAAGCGGTGAAGGTGCCGATCATCGGAGTCGGAGGCATTCAGTCGATCGACGATGTCATGGAGTTTCTCGTGACCGGCGCAACTGCTGTTCAGATCGGGACCGCGAATTTTTACGATCCGACACTTGCTTGCCGGTTGGTGGATCAACTGGCGGAAATTGTGAAATCTCAGGGATGTCAGCGAGTGACGGATTTGATCGGCACTCTGCAATTGCCCGATCGCGTTGGTTGTCAGAAATAGGGATGGACGATTCATGCGAGTTCTTTCCGGCATTCAGCCGACAGGCCGGTTTCACTGGGGCAATTATTTCGGAGCGATCCGGCAGTACATTGCCTTGCAGGACAACGAGCAGGCCTTTTATTTCATCGCGGACTTACACGCGCTAACGACGGTTCGCGATGCAAACGCCTTGCGCGGATTCACGCGCGACGCGGCTCTTGATCTGCTGGCACTGGGACTTGATCCCGACAAGGCGACGCTGTTTCGGCAATCGGACATTCCCGAAGTGACCGAGTTGACGTGGTTGCTGATGACGTTGACGCCGATGAGTTTGCTCGAAAAATGTCACGCCTACAAAGACAAATTGGCAAAGGGGCTGCCGGCTGACGCGGGGTTATTTTCGTACCCGGTGCTGATGGCGGCGGACATCCTGCTTTACGACAGCAACGTCGTACCGGTGGGCGTCGATCAGGTGCAGCACATCGAAGTGACTCGTGACATCGCCGTGAAATTCAATTTGATGTATCAGCGCGAGGTGTTCGTGTTACCCGAAGCTCGCGTCCTCTCCGAAACAGCCAAGGTCGTCGGCACGGACGGCGAAAAGATGTCGAAGAGTTACGGTAACACGATCGAGCTGTTCGAGGACGCGAAGAAGCTCCGTAAGAAAATCATGTCGATTAAGACGGACTCGACGCCCGTCGAAGCCGCGAAGGATCCCGATACCTGCGCCGTATTCACGCTCTACAAACTGTTCGCGTCGGAAGCGCAACAGGCGTCGCTGGCCGAGCGATATCGCGGCGGCGGCATGGGCTACGGTGAGGCCAAGCAAGCTCTGTTTGAAGGCGCTGACGCCTTCATTGGTCCTGCTCGCGAGTGGCGTGAGAAGCTCGCAGCGGATGCGGGCTACGTCGACGACGTGCTTGAAGCGGGTGCGGCACGGGCTCGCACCAAAGGGCAAGAAGTCTTGAACCGTGCGCGAGAAGCCTGTGGCCTGCTCAAACGCGGTCATTGAGCGATTGGCTCACGCGGCATCGGGATCACTGACTTCGCGGATCATTTTGGCAAGCCGCATCTCCAGCGCAATGATCTGCTGCCATGAGGCTCCGTCGACGATTCGTTGATCGGTTCCGTCATCGACAGAACGCTCGCGGCCATTTTGCAGAAACACGACGACATGCTGGTGAATGAACGCGATCAAGTCGGCAAGCTGTGCTCGCTGAGCCAATCGAAAAGTGTCTGGGACCGGCGGTGTGCTGGTCGCGAGTTCTTGACCGGCGGCATCGAGCATGTCGCTCCAGTCCGACGCATGAGCCGAGCCGGGATCAACTGTTCGGCTCGTTTCAACGAACTCATCCTCTTCGCCCGGATGCGAGCCATCAATGACCGCCTTCAATTTCCTAAGCGGCACGGAATCGGAAGCACGGTAACGCTGACCGATCTCCTTGGGGTTTCCGTAGACCAACAGACAGCGGCCGATGGCAATCAAGTCGCCAATCTGCAAAACACGCATCGTCGTGGGGACGCCGTTGACTCGCGTCCCGTTGGTGCTCTCCAAGTCGGTGAGGATCACCTTTCCGGCATCCTCTTGAATCTTCAGATGGAAGCGGCTGACGCGCTCGTCATTCAATTGGACCGCGTTGTCCTCTTCGCGACCGATGGTAAACGGGGTGGAAATGTCGGCGAACATGCGGCCGCGTTCCATCCCTTCCAGAATTTGGAAATTCACCTCAGCCATGTTGTCACTTCCTTTGCCCTGCCTGTTCTCAGGGACGATACAGAATTGCCCTACGCACTCTTCTATCGGCCTGGACCGATAAGCGTCAATCGGGCAACCCCATCTTCAGACTGCGTTTGGCCCCGCCGCGCGGAATGGGGAGTTCTGGTAGGCCGCGACCATCGCCGATTCCACGGTTTTCATCAAATCCGCCTTGCGAACCGGCTTCTTAAGCACGGAGTAGGCGTCGGCATCGGTGGCTTCGCGGACAAGTTCCTCGGTCGCATCCGCCGTGATCAGAATACACGGAGTGACCGGAAGGATAATTTTTATGATCTGAATCGTTTCGATGCCCGTCAGCCGGTCCATGTGCATGTCGAGCAGCAGCAGATCGACTCGCTCGCCCCCGACGATGTCGATCGCTTCCTCGCCCGACGACGCTTCCAGCAGCGTAAAGAACGGCTCCAACAAGGCGCGGAGCACCTCGCGGAACTGAGCATCGTCATCCGCAATTAGCAGTCGAAACGGTTCTTGATGAACAGCCACCAAAGGAATCCTCAACGACATCTAGGGGTCTTGGCCTCGATTCGGCAGAAGCCACCACACCCGATAGCAGAGAACGACTGCGACTGTCAACGCAGCATTGCAGTTGGGACCGGCGCGAGCCAGTAGTTCTTGAGCCTTCCGCAGTGACTGCTTGCGATGCTGGGGCGGAATCGAAAGGATGTTCCGGCTCTCGGGATTGGAATTTCTTCCCACCTAGAAAATAACCCGATGAAGCCGCGCATCGCTTGGGGACTGCGACCTTGCTGGCGGACGGAGAACGGAGCTTGGCCACTGGCAAGGACAGGATTGGCATCGACAGGATCGAGCCTGCGGATGCGGCGACCTCACCAGAAACGGAATGGTTCGCCGATTTCACAGGGGAGTTGCGGGCCTTCCTGTTAGGAGTGCTCCGCAACGACGACTTGGCGAGCGAGGTTCTGCAGGCCACGCTGGTCAAGGCACTTGAGCGAGGAAATGAGGCTCGACCAGAAACCCGTCGCGGGTGGCTGTTCCGAGTGGCCTTGAACGAAGCGTTGGTTCTAAAACGGAAAGCGAAAGTCCAAGAAAAATCCTTTCGCGAATTGGCTCAGAACGACGCTCGTCGGCATGAGTCTGCGGGAGGTTCGGTCACTCGGAATGAATCACCGGAAGGTTTCGTTCTGCGAGCCGAGACAATCGAACGAGTGCGACTCGCGTTGGATGACCTGCCGGCCGAACAGCGGCGAGTGGTCCGAATGCGAATCTACGAACACAAAACCTTCGCGGTCATCGCTAGCGAATTGAAAGTGCCTCTCGGAACCGTGCTGACTCGAATGCGACTGGCGACGGAAAAACTGCGGGACCGATTGGCCGAATTGGACGGTTGAGATCATGACGACTTCAGAAATGACAACTCGAAACGATCTCGCGTGGTTGGCGAACTGCTACGTCACTGGCGAACTCTCGGCCGATGAGGCTGCGGCCTTCGAGGCTCGCCTTGAGACCGACGTCGCCGCTTGTGAAGCGGTCGCGCAGGCGATGGAGTTGAATCTCGCAATCGTTGCTGCGTTCGACGCCGAACCCTCAATTCTCAGCCTGCAACCCTTAACCGTTCCTCCAACTCGCCGAGCTGTTGCCGCAGTTGCGGCGCTCGCGGTTGCGGCTTTGGCTGTTGCCGGAGTTGCTGTCCTGGTCGGTCGCGGACCGGATGGGAACGCAGTCGCTCGGAAAGACGGAGCAGAAAAGCTTGTCGCCGCGTGGGCGTCCGGCGAAGCGGCTCGCAATGCGGCGGATGACGATGACGGTCTCGACTCACACGATGACGCGGACCTCGAACCTCCCGATTGGCTGTTGATGGCGCTGACGGCGGACGAGGCGTAGTCTCCCAGCAACGCAAGCTAAGTCTGAATGTCACAACGAACTAACACGAAAACGAAACGAACTGATGCAATTCCTTCCGCTCAATCTGAATTCAAAACAATGCGTCCGAGCGATGTGCTCAGTGGCGATGCTGGTCATTGTCAGCAGTCTGAGTCCTATCGCGACCGCTGACGACAAGCCGTCAAGGCCTGCCAAGCCTGCCGTGAAGAAGCCTGCGGTCGCCGAGAACAGCAAGGCCAGAGTCGAAACCGAACCGGTCTCGCCGCAACGTGAAGTCGCCGCTGTCGGGTTTGCTGAGCAACATCATCCCGAGTTGGCGTTGTTGCTTGGCCGGTTGAAGGAGAGTCATCCCGATCAATACATGAAGGCTCTGCGCGAGTTGGACAAGACTCGCGCTCGACTGGAAAAGGTGCGAGAGACTGACGCCGACCGCTACGCGATTCTGCTTCGTGAATGGCAACTCGATTCGCGCGTGCGACTCTTGGCAGCGCGGCTCACGATGAGCGCCTCCGAAGAACTCGAAACCGAACTGCGTCAGGCGCTGACGGAACGTCACGACGTTCGCTTGCAACTGCTGACTTACGATCGCGAGAAATCGAAAACTCGCTTGCTGAAAGTGGACGAGCAAATCGCCGAGCACGTTCAGAATCGCGAAACAAGCATTGATCGCGAGTTTGATCGAATCAAAAAGTCCGCCGAAGTGCGGAAGAAGCCGGTGACGAAACCGGCGGCGAAGCGAACCGGCGACAAAGACAATCAGCCGCTGGGTACTAGCCCAATGGCACTTACTTTAGCTCGAGTCTACTGAGCGGCACGGCGCTAGCCGCCGGTGAATCGCGTGATTTCGTCCTGCCCTCACCGGCGGCTAGCGCCGTGCCGCTCAGTAAAGTCAGTGCCACGATGCTCTCGCTCCTGCTTTCGGATTGACCGGCATCGTCGCGCGGTTCGGCATGTCAGGCAGAGGCGTCACGTTCGGCAGGATTTCGCCGACTGTTGGGACTCGCACAGGTTCGTGAAATGGCATCTCCGTCGCACGAAGCGCATCGAGAGGCGGGATTTCGTTGGACGATCTGCCAAGTGGAGTTCTGCGGCTTCGTCGTGATCGGCGGTCGCGGACTTTCGCCCCAAACCCAAACACGTTGAGTCCAACAGCCGGTTGGCGAGTCACTCGCGAGCCGCTCTGAAAATCGGGAGATCCAGCGATGCGCCTGTTTTCGTGGTTGTCGTCGTTCCAGAAATCGTTGAACCGTAGCCGAGCGCGTCACTCACGCCGAAGCATCGCTCGGCTGGAGCGGCTGGAAGACCGGCTGGTCCCGACGGTGACGACAATGTTCACTGCGGGCTTGCTGACGGTTACTTCGGATACCGCTGGTGAGTCCATCACGATCAATTCGACAGTCGTGGCTGGTGTCCCTCAGGTGAATGTCAACGGCACCGCCGTGGCGGGTGGTGTCAACCCCGCAGCAGTCACCGGCATCAGGGTGAATTGCAACATTGGTGGAAACAATGTGAATCTGAGCGGCGTCACGGGATCGGGCTTTACGGAGTTATTGCGTCTGCAAGGAGCAGGAGCCTTGGCACGGATCACGGTTGTGGGCGGTAACGGTCCGGACACCATTGTGGGCAGCACGATCAATGATTTTATCCAAGGAGGCGATGGCGGCGACACGATCGACGGTCAGAGCGGAAATGACTTCATTCAAGCTGGCGTGGAGACATCCGCTACCGATGACGACAGTGTCTCAGGCGGCAGTGGCTTCGACACGATTTACGGCGGAGATGGCAAAGACACCCTGAATGGCGGCAACGACTCCGACACCATTTTCGGCGAAGCAGGAGCGGATTCGCTCTTCGGCGGCGGCGGCGATGATCGTGTGGAAGGTGGCAGAGGCGCGGACTTCATCGACGGCGAAGACGGCAGCGACTACCTCCTGGGTCAGGAAGACGGAGACACGCTGCAGGGTGGCGACGGCGTCGATCGATTGGACGGTGGCGTCGGCAA
>JAYVQJ010000006.1:0-12738 GCA_043777235.1 Planctomycetia bacterium | reverse complement strand
TGTGCGTCAGCCGCCAACCAACAGGAATGGCGGAGAGCCTGAGTTTGTCAAACGTAGGGTGCGGTCGAGTCATCGAGCCCCCCCAATTGTGCGACATTCCGGTGGGTCTCGATGACTTGACGCCACCCTACGATCCCCGCAGTACGACAAACTCGCCGACCGTGACGCCGCCGAAAACAAAACTTGGAACAAGTGCCGCGAAAGATTCGCGACAAAGGAGATAACCGAAATGTCACCTCGTCGAACCGCGGGCTGATCGAATCGGGCTGAATCACCGATAGAATCTCTGTCGCTAGAAAATGGTACGGCGAGTGTTGTGAGATTGGTTTCACGCGGTAAAGCGCGACTCATGTTTGGTTCAACGATTTGGATGCGAGTGGTTGTGATTGGACTTGTCGCGGTGACGGCCTCGCCTGCGATCGCTCAGAGTCGTCGCGGCCAGACCAACACGGCGATCAAAGTGGGTGCCGGCGGATTGACGGCACAGCAGATCCAAACGCAGATCACCAACATCAATAATCAAATCAGTCAGGCCGAGAAACCACTCAAGGCCACGAATGAGAAGCTCGGTAAAGAGCAGCAAGCCTTCCACAAAGCGGATCTCGATCACAAGCAAAGTGCGAAGGACGTCGGCCAGGCGAGGAAGTTTGCTGAGGAAAACGCCAAGAACATGCCTGAGCTGAAAACGGCTCAGAAGAAGGCGGAAGAGATTCACGACCAATTGTCTGTTGTTCGCAAAAAAGTGATCGAATCACTGCTCAATGACAAAGAGGAATATCGCGCCGCCGTGAAGGCTCACGACGATGCTGTGGCGGATCAGAAAGCGCAGACCAAATCTGATTCCACTGAGGAAACTCGCAAGGAGTGGCTCAAAAAAGTGTCCGACCTCGCTCACAACCGCAAGACGATTGAGGATGTCACGATGGCCGATCACTCCGAAGCCAAGCAGCTCACTTCGGAGTACAAAGAAGCCATGGCGGAAGTGGCTGCGTTGTCGAAGAAGAAACACGATCAGATCGAAAACGACCCCAAGACCGCCTCGGCCAAAATCGGCCTTCAGAGAACTCACGAAGAATTGAAGAAGGCCAAAGCCAGCTTGGGTCAGGCCACTGCGGAACATGGCCGCATCGTGTCGCAATTGCAGACGCTGAATAACCAGCGAGCCAACTTGCAGTCCGAACAGCAATTGATGCAGAGGATGCAGAGCACCAAGGGAAACACGACCGGCAAGGGCAACACGAGCAGTACCGGTAAACGCTGAAGTGTTATTTGATGGCGAGGAACTCCATTCCTCTGCGATCTGGTTCATCGCCGCACCGGCTTCGCTTGAGTCGCGGTGCCTTGTCCATTGGCGTTCGCTCCGTCAGCTCGCTGACCCGCTGATGTGTCAAACGTCAGCAACGAACGCTCGACATCCCAAGATGTTGAGAAATCGCGACGACGACTCGCCCGTTGTCAAATGGCAACATGAGCCTTTTTTGCCGAGTGTTCTCGGTGATTTCACGATCCTTGCGATGTGCCATGCGCCATTTTTGCAACGTCTCCGTATCGCGGGAATGTTGAGCATTCGTGCTGCGACGAGACGTCAGCACCTGCCAATCAGGGCACTTCACGTTTGAGTTTTTTGACGGCGTGAGCAGGCAACCTAAGGTTTATTCTACGAAACAGCGGGCTCAAATCACTCTGGCCCGACCAGAAATCAACGGAGACGACACACGCCATGAACACACTCATTAGCTCGAACCGCGACAAGCTGCTGACCAAGATCAACGGACAGCTTGCATTCCTGGACGTCGCACTGAAAGCGCTCAAGCAAGCGGACATCGGTGAGAAGGTGGTGACGCAAATGCACCGCGGTGTCACTGCGATTCGCGGCACGCTCCGACTTGCGGAATGTCCCGAGTTGGAAGTCTTTGCCTGCGACTTCGAAGACCTCTTAGGGCTGATCTGTGCCGGAGAGATCCGATTATCGTCGGAGATGGTGTCACTCGTGCGAGGCAGCACGGCCGCTCTATCGCGCGGCATCGAAGCTCTTCAACAAGGCTACCCGGTCGAGAATGTGGTCAAGGATGCTCGTGACGCCGTGTTTTCGGTGTTGCTCGATCACGCGGTCACGGTTCGGCGCTCATGAGCGCGGAGTTGAGATCAGGTTGCGGAGAGAATCGTCTCTCAGAACGCACGCGGGCCGAGACCTTTTGATCGGTCTCGGCCCTGCGATGACTGCGTGACATCTGCGAACCGGTCTCGGTATGGCTCAATACTGCCAGCCGACACCGAAGCTCCAGTTCTCCGTCAAGTACGTGTTTCGACGCTCGTTGATTTTCGGGAAGAGTCCGGCGGCTGGATTGCCTTGCCAAAGAACGCTTCCCGCAGTGTCGGTGACTTGACCAATCGCCAAGATTGAATAGCCGGCTCGGAAGCGTGCCTTCTCGAAGATCGGAAATCGTCGCAGGACGGGAATGTGCTGAAACAACGGAGCCTCCGCTTGGATCGTCTGCTCGAACATCGGCGATACGTGAGCGTAGGTCTGCGAGTCGGTGAACGAATTCGGAGTCGCATCCGCCGTTGATGGCAACAAGAGATTGGACTCTCGCGTCGTCATCGCGATGTTGTCTCCGCTCATTTTCACTTTGGCATAGTTCGCCAACAGACCAACTTTTGTGGTGCCGCTGATCAACAGCGCGTCACCACCGAAATCGTAGTTCAGGCCCACTTCAGCGCCGCCGAGCTGCTGGTACGCATCGTTGTTGAGATACGACGAGATGGGATACCGGAAGTGATCGTGGAACGAGAAGAAGATCTGTTGATTCTGTTGTTGGCCACCGCCGCCACCCTGTTGTTGTTGACCACTCGTTTCGATCGCGCCGGCGTTATCAACGATTCCATCTCGATTATTGTCATTTCGATCCGGGGGTGATTGGAGCTTGATATCTGGACTCAGAGTTTGATTACCGCCACCACCGCCGCCACCGCCTTGTTGCTGAGCACTTCCGTAGGCCAGTCCGCTGTCTTGCCCAAAGAAGCGAAAGCCTTCATTGAGGTAGAAGTATCGCAGCCCAGTGGTCGGACGAACGCGAAGAGATCCCCAACTCAGAACTGGCGACATGACCCATTCGGCATTTCCGCCATAGAGCTGGGATCGAAGTTTGATCTTAAATTGCAAGTCGAACGGAGTCGTCACACCACCAAGCGTTGTCCCGTCGGAAAACGTACGAATGGACCCGTCGTTCAGAGGCAAGCCACCCAGGTTATCGAGGTTGTTCTCCAGAACTTGGTTGGGATTGTTGAAGCGTCCGACCGTCGTCGGCTGTTGCAAGGCGAGTTGATCCAGTTGGGATTGCAATTGTGCCGCGGCTGCCGTGTTTCCCTGAGCATTCAGTTCGTTGATGATGTGCAATTGCTCGACGATATACAGTGCAAAGGGTCGCTGCGTATCGCGGCCCGCTGGCAGATAACTGCGAGCGTCGTAATCGAGCAGCCCTTGGTTCGTGAGGAAACCTAACCGGATGCCGCTGTCGTCGGCTCGGTCATATCCCCAGATCACTCGCGCTCCGTTGTTGAGAACATCCTTCCGCGAATGTCGGAAATCAAACGCGCCGTAGAGCGGATATCCGACACGTGCGTTGGCTTCGCTGGTCAAGAACGGAGTCAGCACGCTTTGCTGCTGTCCGCCTTGTCCGCCCTGTCCCCCCTGTCCGCCTTGTTGGCTAAGCTGCGCCTCAAGCATCTGCGGGTAATTCAGAGCCTGCGTATTACCAACGAGCGCTTTTGATGAGCGAGTGACTCCCGTCAGGTAGTCAGCGTTCAACAAGTAACGGCGCGGCAAGTTGTTCTCGTTCTCCGTCCAAAGACCGCCGTTGAATTGCTGCTGGCTGAAGGAATTTTGGAAAGGCGAGGTTTCCGGCCAGGGCGAGTACATCGCCGGTGGACCGGAGCCGGGCATCGGCGCGCCTCCATAGCCGTCGTAGGCCATGCCGGGAGCGGAACCCGCCGGCGATTGAGCCTGAGCCGTGAGAGTACTCGCCGCAATGAGCGAGGTGCCTAAAATCGTTGTGAGCCAGTGCTTGAACCGCATCAGAACTTCCTTGGACTGCTCGTCTTCGGAGTTTGTTGACACCCTCCGCGCATTCCAAATGGCGCGCGGCAGGGAGACCTGCGGTTCTTATCGTCGCGGTGACTTGGCAAACTGTAGCGGTTATTCCAGTCGTGCCGGTTTTCCCGGTCGCGAAGCCGCCGCTGAGTTTGTAGCCAAGCTCGCCAGAGCTTGGGTCACAGGCTTGTTGAGCCCCAAGTCCGGCGACTACGGCTACAGCACTGGCCCGATAATCCACGGGGCAAACTCGTCGTCGCCGATCCCTTGCGCTTCGCTCTTCGTCTTCTCACCGCTGGCGACGGAGATGATCTTCTCGAAGATCTCTTGCCCCACTTGCTCAACGGACTGGCCGTCCAAGATGCCCCCCGCGTTGATGTCCATGTCGTCGATCATGCGGTCATACATCGGAGTGTTCGAGGCGATCTTGATGCTCGGAGTCGGCTTGCACCCGAAGCAGCTTCCTCGGCCCGTCGTGAAGACGACGACATTCGCCCCGCCGGCGACCAGGCCGGTCACCGAGATCGGATCGAACCCCGGCGTATCCATGAACACGAAGCCTTTCGCAGTCACCGGCTCGGCGAATTCATAGACCGCATTGAGCGCCGTGTGGCCGGCCTTGGCGATCGCTCCCAACGACTTTTCGTAGATGGTCGTGAGTCCGCCCTTCTTGTTTCCGACGGACGGATTGTTGTCGATCGCTCCGCCGAACTTGGCAACGTATTCCTCCCACCATCGAATCTGCTTCAGCAATTTTTGCCCGACCTCTGGGGTGCGAGCGCGCCGCAGCAACAAGTGCTCGCCGCCGTAGATCTCCGGCGTCTCGGCCAGGATCGTAGTTGCTCCATGAGCGACCAGCATGTCGCTGGCGATGCCGAGCGCCGGGTTGCAGGTGACTCCGCTGCTGCCGTCGCTGCCGCCGCAATTCGTGCCGAGGATGATTTCAGAAACCGGGATTGGTTCGCGGCGGACCTGATTCACTTGCGGCAGCATGTCCTTCAAGAGATCGGTCGCGTAGCGGACGGTCTTCGCGATGCCTCCTTGCTCTTGCATGTTGATGACCAACGGCCGCGCCGACTCCGGCTCGCCTGGGATTTTCAGTTGAGTCAGTCCGTATTTGTCTTGCAGGTACGCTCCCTGCGAAGTCTCGCAGCCGAGGCCAACGATCAGGTACGCGCCGATGTTGGGATGTTTGCAAAAGCCAGCCAGCGTACGAGCCATCAAGCGATGCTCCGGGCCGTCGTAGTCGAACGCGCAGCCTCCTTTGTGGACCAGCGGCACGACGCCGTCGATGTTCGGGAAGTCGCGGAGCAACTCCTTGTTGAATCGCTCGGCAATCATCTTTGAGGTCGCGGCCGAGCAATTCACCGTGCTGACGATTCCGATGTAATTGCGCGTCGCCGCTCGGCCATCCAGTCGACGATAGCCTTGAAACGTGCGGCCATAAATCGGAGTCGGATCGGCGGGGATGTCGGTGCCGATCGAGTGATCGAGCTGCAACTCGCCAGGTTCCATGTTGTGTCGATGGACCCACTCACCCGGTTCGATTGCTTCGGTCGCGTAGCCGATGACTTGGCCGTATCGCCGCACCGGCTGCTTCGGCACGATCGACTGCACGGCGATCTTGTGTCCCAGTTCGACGACCTCCTTCGCCGTGACCTCGTAGTTCGCGACACGAACCAGTGAGCCGGCCGGAATCGTGCGGCGAACGTACGCGACGTTGTCGGCCGGGTTGAGCAACAAGGCGGGTGAATCTTGAGACATCGAGCTTCTCCGAAGGGCTTCCATGCTGGCGTTCAATCTCGTGGCGGAAAGTAGCGAGTCCGCGAGGCGACTCCAAGTTGCGCCCGCGAAGACGCGGCGGACGATCAACAGCGGAACGTCGCAGCATTGCGGATCGGCAAAGACTGCCGCGTCGCATGTCAAACCTTGACGGTCGTAGCGGATGTTCGGCGGAACATTGTTAAGAATCGGCAAACTCAACCGGGCCGATTTTTCCAACAAGGACTGTTCTCCCGATTCTTAGCCCCATGAGGATTGGATCGCCGTCGAGCTGCGTCGGCCTTCAAACTCTGTATTTCTTTGGAACAAGACTGAAGTCGCGAACGGATGCGCGGCTTTCTTTTGGGGCAGCAACTTCGCAGACAGCGAAAGGATTCGCGAGATGATCAACTTCCGCAAACATTGGGCATTGTTGTGTTCGGCATCGTTGTGGTGCGGCGCGGCCGCATGGGCGGACGAGCCGGCAGCGTTCCCGATCGCACCCGAAGCCAGCCGCAACATCGAGGACGTGACATCGCGGATCAATGAATTGCAACAGTTGATCGAACAGCAAAACGGCGAGATAAAACGCCAAAGTCAACTCCTTGATAATCTGCAATCGCGTACGGGCGAAATCGCTGCGATAGAATACGCCGTTCCGACCTCCGGCGGCACAAGCACGGTCCAGGGCAGCGTGTTCGCCCCCGATGGCACAGCAGCCGGTACGTTTGGCAGCGACGGACTCACGTTCGTCTCCAAGGATGGCCATTTCAAGATGCACGCAGGCGGAGTCGTTCAGCTCGACGCCACCGGATTCGGAGCCATTGGTAGCGGCATCGCAAATAATGCAAGCCAATTCGCCGCACAAAACTCAGTCGATTTTCGCCGGCTGCGGTTGCGCTTTGACGGCACGATGTATGACTGGATCGACTATGTCATGGAAACAGACTACGCCTTGTCGCTGCAAAATTTCGACCAGAAAGATCCGGCGGCACAAGCGTTAGGACTGCGCAGTACAGGCGGTGGAAATCAAGGCGGCAATACGATGAACGTGATCCAGCCGACAACGATTTTCATGACGTTCAAAGACATTCCGATCCTGGGAAATATCCGGGTTGGCAATCAGCAGAGCTGGCTCAGCTTGGAGCATATTGAGAGCGCCCGGTTCCTCGACTTCATGGAACGATCCACGATCATGGACGCGTTCAATGGAGCCAATAACAACGGCTATGCGCCCGGCATTTCGGTATTCAACAACACCGCCGACAAAAACGCTGGCCTGCAACTTGGCGTCTATAAAAACAACGTCTACGACTCCGGGTTTACGTACAATATCGGCAATGCGTGGACATACGGGGGAAGGGCCATTTGGACGCCATTCTATGACGAAGAATCGAAAGGCCGGTACCTAGTCCATACCGGTTTCGGAGCTGAGTATCGCACGTTAAATCAGAATCCGGGGGCGAACACAGGCGGTGACAACGTTCGAGTTCGCTCGCGCGGATTGCTCCGCAATGCGCCGTCGACACTCGATCCAAATTATGCCGATACAGGTAACTTCTACGCGGTCGGCCAAACAATTTTGAACCCCGAAATCGCGATTCAGATGGGACCGTTGTTGCTTCAGGCGGAGTACACAGCGAGTTGGTTTAACGGAGCCAAAACCACAAAAACCGGTACCGATTTAGGCTCGGTCTTCATGCACGGTGGTTACGCCGAAGCGCTCTACTTCCTGACCGGAGAAAATCGAGTTTACAATCGGCAATCGGGAGTTTTTGGGCGGGTCATTCCCCATGATAACGCTAATCCCAAGAATGGTTGCTGGGGAGCTTGGCAGACCGGCGTGCGATATAGCTGGCTGGACTTGGGTACTTTGAGCGGGGGGGGCATTGCGAATTCTAATAAAGAGCAAGACCTCACTCTGGGCATGAATTGGTTCCTGAATCCGAACACGAGGTTTCAGTTCAACTACGTATTCTCGTGGGTGAACAATTCCGCGATCGCTCCAGGATCTCCGGTTCCACTGAATGGCTCGCGATTTGTGGGAGACGGACTTATTACTTCCTTCGGCACCCGAATGGATTTCACCTTCTGATTGGATTGGTCGGATGAATTTCGCCTCGCAAAGGCATCAATCGCTCGTTGCTCGCAGTTGTACGGCCCACGACATCTAAACGAATCGACGAGTCATCAACGCAGTCCACCGACATCATGGTCCGGCTCGACAGGTTTCGCCCGTCGAGCCGGTTTCGTTTTCACAGCGTCGCCGCTCGGATCGAGTGCGCGTTCGTCTTCGCGGACGCTTCGAGGATGTGATCTTTTCGCCCCTGGGCTCGTCCCAGGGGTTTAACGGCCTTTGCGCTACTCTCATTCTCGGACGAATTCGAGTAGCGCAAAAGCCGTTGAACCCACGACGCAAGGTCGGGGGCGTAGAAATCACAGCCGCTTCGGATTACGGAGCCGTTGCGGCATCCTCTTGAAACACTTCCGCGATGACTTCTTCGAGTGGGCGGTCTTGGACACTGACGTCCTCGATCTCGTAGCGGCCGAGTAGCGTCGTCAGCGTCTGCGCGACCTCGCCGCGCGGGACTCGCAGCTTCAATCGCGGCGATTTGATGTCGAAGACGGTGCCGAACCGTTCGAGTTCGGCAGACGCAGGCAGCTCGGCGGCGAATTGCAGTTCGATGACTTTGTGCTGGCTGAATTTTCCGACGATCGACGTCAGCGGGCCGTCGTGACGGATCAGTCCTTGATTGATGATGATGGCTCGCTCGCACAGAGCTTCGACGTCTTTCATGTAGTGGCTGGTCAGCAGCACGGTGATCTGCCGCTCGCGCTGGTAGTGCTTGAGGAACTCTTGGACCTTGCGCTGCGAGACGACATCGAGTCCGATCGTCGGCTCGTCGAGCAGCAACAAATCCGGACTGTGCAGCAACGCGGCGATCAGTTCCATGCGCATCCGCTCGCCAAGCGACAGTTCACGCACCGGTTGATTCACGAGCTTGCGGACCTCCAGCAAATCAGTCAGTTCGTCGAGCCGCCGCTGAAACTGAACCGGCTCGATGTGATAGATCGCTTCGTGCAGCCGAAAGGATTCCTGAGCGGGCAGATCCCACCAAAGTTGATTCTTCTGCCCCATGACCAACGAGAAACGACGGCGATACCCAATCTCGCGTTTCCACGGCGTGAACCCCAGTGCGGTCGCATCGCCGCCGGTCGGATAGATCAGCCCGCTCAACAGCTTCAGCGTCGTGGTCTTGCCGGCTCCGTTGGGGCCGAGGAACGCGACCATCTCTCCTTGGCGAATCGAGAAACTGACTCCGCCGACGGCCGTGACCGTTTTGTACTCGCGGTGAAAGAGGCTCTTGATGGACGCCGCCAAGCCCTCGCGTTTTTGGAACACGCGATAGACCTTCTTGAGGTCGCGAACTTCGATGGCGTTGGGAGCATCAGCGGCTGAGTTCATGAGCGCTATCGTAAGCGGCGTGAGCAGTCGGCAGTAGGCAGCAGATCGCGGGAATTCAGTCCGGCAGCGCGGACGCGCCAAAGTAACCCGAAGCGTGAGCGAGGGAGGACACTCCACGAAACGTCAACGGGGAATCAGCACTTGTGAAGCCTCGGCCCTCGCTCACGCTTCGGGTTACTGCGCCGCCAGGATCTCAGTCGCCGTGGTGAACGCGAGGGCGTTGACGGTCACGGACGACCGACCTAACGTGAGCTGGAATTGATGTCACGCGGAGGCGCGAAGCCGCGAAGGAATGAACTGCGTCGTCTTCTTCGCGTCTCCGCGCCTTCGCGTGAGACCTTGTCTTCCTCTGGAGTCCTTGCCATGCGAGCCTGCGTGAGTTGCTTCTTATTGCTGATCGCTGTCTGCGCCAGCGCCGCCGATCCTCCGAAAGGTCCGCTCTCGCCCGAAGAATCGCTCAAACACTTTGTCCTCGCCGATCCGAACTTGCAGATCGAAATCGTCGCGGCCGAGCCGGAAGTCATCGACCCGGTCGCGATCCAGTTTGACGAGCACGGCCGGCTGTGGGTCGTCGAGTTGAGCGACTATCCGAACGGCCCCGAAGCAGGCAAGCCGCCGATGTCGCGGATCAAGTTGCTCGAAGACAAAGATGGCGATGGGCGATACGAGACCGCTCACGTCTTCGCCGACAAGCTGCTGTTCGCAACCGGCGTGCAACCGTGGGACGGCGGAGTCATCGTGACGCTGGCCGGTGAGGTCGCGTACTTCAAAGACACCGACGGCGATCACAAAGCCGACGTGCGCGAGACATGGTTCACCGGCTTCGCGCAAGCCAACCCGCAACTGCGAGCCAATCATCCGACGTTCGGCCCCGACGGCTGGATCTATGTGGCGAATGGCCTGCGCGGCGGCAACGTGATCGCGGTGAAGAAAGATTGGAGGTTGGGCACTCCTGCCCGACCGTCCGACGAATCGAAGAAAGAAGAGTCGGGCAAGAGTGCCCAACCTACGGGCGTCTCTCACGATCCCGCCAACCCGGTCCCTGTCAGCCTCGCTGGGCGTGACTTCAAGTTCGATCCGCTCACGGGACGTTACGAGGCGATCTCTGGCAATGGACAGTTCGGGATGACGTTTGATGCGTGGGGAAATCGGTTCGTGTGCGACAACCGGCATCCGTGCCGGCATGTCATCTTTGAAGAGGATTTCATTCGGCGCTGTCCGCACGTCGCGTTTCCGGCGGTGGTCAACGATGTGATCCCGCCGGACGACAAGAACAAAGTCTTTCCGCTGACCTCGGCGTGGACGACGAGCAACTTGCACGCGGGGACGTTCACGGCCTCGTGCGGCGTGTGCGTTTACACCGGCGACTGGCTGCCGGAGGACTATCGCGGCAACGTCTTCGTCTGCGAGCCGACGGGCAACCTCGTCCAGCGAGCCATCCTCGAACCCGACGGCGTGACGTTCAAGTCGCGGAATCCGCACGAACGTAGCCCTCACGCTCCGCGTGAGGAACAGCCGAACGCTCCCTCGACGTCTGCTGCGCGCACCACCCCCAACGACCAATCCGCGTCTAACGCGCGCTCGGCTGACCTCACGCGGAACGTGAGGGCTACATTGGGCGACGCGACGCAAGAATTCCTGGCCTCGCGAGACGACTGGTTCCGGCCGGTCGATTTGCAGAACGGGCCGGACGGAGCGTTGTACGTCGTGGACATGTACCGCGCCGTGATCGAGCACCCCGAATGGGTTCCCGACGAATTGAAAAACCGCCCCGACACCTGGCTCGGCAACGACAAGGGACGCATCTATCGCATACGGCCGAAGACCAATAAAAACAAACAGTGTTCGTTCACACTAGCGGAACTGAGAGCAAAGCCGCTGACCGCGCTGGGTGATTATCAGAATGGCTGGAACGCGGCCACGGCATCAAGACTCGCCCACGAGTGGTTGTCGTCCGAAGATCGTGCGAGATCACTCAGTGAGCAATTCGAGCTCCACCGTGAGGACATTTTGTACGCGATGACCGAACACGACACTTGGCTATCGGCTCGACTTTCCGAGATTGTGGAACCAAGCGGTCCAGCCTGGGACTTGGTCGTCAATGATTGGAACTCAGACGGAGCATTGAAGCGCGCAACGGCGATTGCCGTTGACGAGTCGAAAAACCGCAGGGTTCGCGCTGCCAATGCCGCGCGAGTGATACAGGGGGTTTTGAAGCACTTCGCCGTGGAAGCAGAGGAACTGCCCGACGAAGCCAAACTTCGCTACACGCTCAGTGCGATCAAATGTTGGCAATACCTGGCACCGAACAACGACGTGAAGATCGCTTCGCTTGCTGACATCGCGCCGTCACGAGCCAACGATCGCTGGGTGCGCCAGGCGATTCTGGCATCGGTTGGTGATCATGCGACGGATTTCGGCCACCACTTGAGTCGAATCTGTCGCGACAACGATTGGTTTGACCGATGGTTCTTCGGAACCGAAGTTGACCGGTCGGATTGGCGAGGGCTAACCGAATTGTTTGCCATGATCGGCGAGCAATGTGGTGCGCTCGGCGCACGCGACGACTTGGTCGCCGTCATCGTTGATCTGTGCGTCGCTGCACGCGAACGACCGCAGCCCGAAGACCGCAACCTTCAACCCGTCGAGAACTTTGACTTGGCCGCTGCCGGAATTTTGGGAATCACGAAAGGGCTGTCGCGCCGCCGCGATTTGACCTTCAACGACCTCAGTCAGAGTTCTCGTGAAATTGCTTCGGCCTGTTTGATTATGGGATCGCGGGCGATTGATTTTTCGCATCCGAAGGGACGCGATGGCCATTCGCGGTCCATTGAATCGCGGCGGCTGGCGATTCGGTTATTACCACACTTCAGCGAACAAATTGGCGTGAAATCAAGACTCCAAGAGTCCGCTGAATCAGAAGCGGACCAAGCGCTACGTCACGTTTCCGTCGAATCGTTTGCGACGATGCGGAATCCTGACATCGACACTTGGCTCGTCGATCGTTATCCGACGGAGACTCCCGCAATTCGTCGCGCGATCTTGTCGGCGTTGATGGCACCGAAGGAGCGGCAGTTGGCGTTGTTGGGGGCGATTGCGGACGGAAAGATCGCGGCGACCGAGATTGATCCGGTGCGGGCGAAGCAGTTGACGGACGCGAAGGACGAGGCGGTGCGGGAGAAGGCTCGGCAGGTGTTGGCCGCGGCGGCTCCGGCCAGTCGCCAGGAGGTGCTCGCAGCGTATCAGCCGGCCCTGACGCTCAAGGGCGACCCGCAGCGTGGCCGCGAGGTGTTTCAGAAAAACTGCGTGACGTGTCATCGCGTCGGAGACCTCGGCGTCAACGTCGCGCCGGACATCTCCGACACACGCACCAAAAAGCCGGAGCAACTCCTGCTGGACATCCTCGACCCCAACCGAGCCA
>JAYVQJ010000005.1:0-3245 GCA_043777235.1 Planctomycetia bacterium | reverse complement strand
TGGTGAAGTCGTCGACTTCATCAACTTCGCCCGCAGCGAAGGTCGTTTCGCGAAGCACTTCGACAAGGACGGCAATCCGTCCGAAACGTTGCTGTACGCGAAAGCTGACCGCCTCGCCAACTGGCACACGCTGCAAGATCTCGCGGGCCTGCGGTGACCTGTCGCCAACTGATCTGTTCGTTTGCGGAGGCAACGGGGTCGTTCGGAAGTAGAGTTTTGAAACGCAGAGGTCGCCGAGGGGACGCAGAGATTGCAGAGAGTCCTTTGCGAACTCTGCGTGTCTTCCCTCGGCGGCCTCTGCGTTTCAAAAGAACGATTCGAAAGCGGCTTTCATTTTTTGGTTCATTGTTAACCGGATGATTTGCGGTCCCCTGTGCGCGAGGCGAGTCGATGGCCACTTCCGAATTCCGCCTGAGCCGCGTAGAGTGCGGTCGACCGCTTGAGGCGATTGTTTGATCCGCGCGGATCGACGCTGCGAGCGGCCGCACGACAAATCGACTTACAGCAACGACGAAGATATGGCAGACGATCCGAAGACGAGAATGGCTCAGGAATGTTTCCGTAAGGGAACGGAAGCGATGGCGAAGCAGAACTGGGACTACGCCATCGAGATGATTGGGCAGTCGGTCAAGTTCCTTCCCGGAAATTTGTTGTTCCGTCAAACATTGCGTGGCGTGCAGAAAAAGAAATATCCCACCAAAGGGAGCGGGGCCAAAATGGCCGGCATGCGACTGATGGGGGTCAAAGCGAGCATCAAGAAAGCTCGCATGACGAAGAACTGGGGGAACCTCGATCAGTCGGCGGAAGAAGGATTGGTGCTCGTCCCGTGGGATGCGGAACTCAACAACGACGTCGCCGAGGCAACTTCTAATCTGGGATTCACCGATGTCGCTGTCCAAGCTTTTCGCTGGTCGGTCGAGATGGACCCCAACAACAAAACCACGCTCAAGTCGCTCGGATCGTTGCTCGAACAAAAAGGCGAGTTCCTCGAATCGATCAAGTTCTGGGAACGAGTTTTCAAGCTCGACCCACTCGACATGGAAGCGCGCTCGAAGATCACGCAGCTCAACGCCAGTTCGGTGATCCGCGACGGCGAGTTCGAGGACGATGACGGCAAGAGGAAGGAACGCTCGATCGAGGATATCCGCAAGGCCATCGGCAAGCAGACCTCGGCGACCGCAGCAGCCGATGGACCGGGGCAGTCGGAAGAGGCCGACATGCAGCGTGCCATCCGCAAAGACCCGGACAACAAAGACGGCTTTATCCGGTTGGGCGACTACTACCGCCGAGGTGGCAAGTTGGAAGAGTCCGCCGGGATGTTTCAAAAGGCGCTCGAACTCTCCGGCGGTGACCCGAACATCCGCGAACAACTCGAGGACGTCGAACTCGATCTGATGCGCAAGAGCGCCGAAATCGCCAAGGCCGCCGCCGCGAAGACCCCGGACGACAAAGAAGCGGACTCGATGGCCAAGGCGCAAGCTGTCGAATTGGTGAAGCGCGAGGTCGAATGCTACCGCACTCGCGTCGAGCGACATCCGCAAGACCTCAAACTCAAGTTCACGCTGGCCGAGCGGTTCTTCAAGCTCAAGATGTACTCACCAGCGATCCCACTGTTACAGGCGTCCGTGCAAGACCATCGCATGGAAGGTGCCGCGCTGCTGCTGCTCGCGAAGTGTTTTATCCAAGAGAAGAAGGGGATCCTGGCTCGCAAGCAATTGGAGAAGGCAGTTCCGAAACTCAACGCTCAAGAACATCGCGACTCGTTCCTCGAAGCTCACTACTACCTCGGCCGCTTGTGCGAAGAGGCCAAGGAACCGGATAAGGCCGGCGAGCATTACAGCGAAGTCCTCGCCGTCGACTACGAGTACAAGGACGCGCTCAAGCGGCTCGAGGGACTGTAGGCCGCCTGCTCACGAAGCTGCGACCGGATGGATTACTGAGCCACAAAAAAACTTCCGAAGCCGTCGAAGACTTCGGAAGTTTTTTCATTTGTGCGGAACACAGCATTCATCGCCGTGATCACTCACCCGGTTTCGGCGCGTCGGGAAGAGCGGGTGCCGGTTTCGGCGCGTCGGGCAATTCCAATCCCGGCTTCGGAGCTTCCTGTTCCGCGTTGCGAATGTCCGTCACGAGAGCCTGCAAGTGCCCGACGAATCCACGCAGAGCCTCGTGAGTCATTTCAAACTCGCGCGGTTGCGTGACGACCGCGAATTGGTCGTCCCCTTTCACGCGGTCGAATTTGTTGAGCAACTTCCCGAAGCGTTCCAGACGTGCATCGAGATCGATCTTCATTTCCTCTTCGGTGCCGATCAGCCAGTTGAGTTGCAGGTACTCGCGCCAACGTTCGCCGCTGTTCCATGCTTCGAGCGTTTTGGAAAAGCCGGCGGCGGCCAGCGAGAGTTGACGACGTGAGCGGTCGATGTCTTCGGCCGCGAATTCGTGCAGGCCCGCTTGCAACGAGCGGAAGCTCATCAGGTCTGAGACCGCTTTGTAATCGGGATTGGCGGCAACCTCGTCGAAGAGCTGTACGATCGCTCGCAATCGAACACGAGTCGTCGGTTCGGGAGCACCTTCATCTTCCGTGATCAACTTGGCCATCGTCGCCAGTTCCAGATGCCGCGACCAATCGTTTCCGTTCGGCGACCGAGCCAGATCCTCTTCGAGCGCATTCAGGGCTTGAAGCAACAGATCTCGTTGACGCTCCAACGGCAAGGCGGCGAAGTCATCGGGAGTCAATTGCTGTTGCTGCGGCGGAGCAACTCCGGCAGGAGGAACGGCGTTGACGCTGACGTTCGGATTCGTGACGGGAGTCTGCACATACACAGTCGCAGGCGTCGTGTAGACATAGGTCGGCCCGTAGTAGCCGGGACCAAATCCATTGCCGTAACCATAGCCATACCCGTATCCGAACGGACGCGAAACGACATACGGACTTCCAAAACTGAGCCACATCATGCTGCCGTAATGATGATGATGATTGTGTGGGACGTTACCGGATTGAAGCGCGTAGTTGCCGCCCAAGTTGTTCGGGCCTCGACGATCGCGGTCATTGGGTTGATGGTCACGATCATCACGTCTCTGCGGAGTCCCTGTTCCCGGCTTGACTGCCCCAAGGTTGCCGAGAGCGGCGTTACCCGGTCCGACATTGCCCGGTCCGACATTGCCTGGTCCGACATTGCCTGGTCCGACATTGCCTGGTCCGACATTGCCTGGTCCGACATTGCCTGGTCCGACATTGCCTGGTC
>JAYVQJ010000004.1:0-3249 GCA_043777235.1 Planctomycetia bacterium | reverse complement strand
GACTGTCTCGATCGACTCCAAAATCGATGGCTTCGCCCGCGTCGTCATCTCGAACGGCAAGTAGTTCGTTCACTTCGACCAACCGGATTTCTCGCTCTGGGGCTTCAGTTGGCAAGTACAACACCTTTTGGATGCCGGGATCGGTCTGCAAATGCTTGATGGCATACAAGCTGGCCCAACTGTCTCGATTGAAGTCCGTCATCGTGCTCATTGTCATTCTCCTTCCGCTCCCCGAATCTCGCGAAATTGGCGGCTGCGAATGATTGTTTCGACAGCGGCTGAGAAACGGTAGTCGTGTTTTGCCAATTCTTGCTGCATCTCTTGCAGCAGCGGTTCGTCGGAGAGTTGTGTGCCGCGCCCCAGCGAGTAGCCCAGCAGCTTGCGGCAGAACTGACGGAGCACGGCGTCGCGGCGTGTCTTCAAGAGGTAGTCACGCAGGCCGTTGAGTCCGTCGATGTTGGAGCCGTCGGGAGTCTTCGTCTTCGTGTCGATCGGACGATTGCCGAGGTCTTTGTCGCGGCGGCGGCCGATCGTGTCGAAGCCTTCCAAAGCGAAGCCGAACGGGTCGATCCGCTCATGGCACTTGATGCACCGCTCGTCGATGCTGTGCAGTTCGACGAGTTGCCGTACGGTCTTGCCTTCGAGGGCCGCCTCGTCTTCGGGGAGCTGCGGGACTCCCTTCGGCGGCTTCGGCAATTTCTCGCCGAGCAGCACTTCGCTAACCCAATTGCCGCGCAGGATCGGACTCGTGCGTGACGCTCCCGATTGTTTCGCGAGCGTCGAGGCCATGCCGAGCAGTCCACCTCGGCCGTGTTGTTTGAGACCGTCGATGCGCTGCCAGTCAGATTCTTCCCGCCCCTGGGCTTGTCCCAGGGGTTCACCGGCCTTTGCGCTCGTCCGACGATCGCCAGTTTCGAGTGGCGCAGAAGCCGTTGAACCACCGGGGCGAGCCCGGTGGCGGTTGCCTTCGACACCGTAAAACTTCGCGAGGCGTTCGTTGACGAACGTGTGGTCGGCATCAAAGAAGCTCAGGACTGAGGCGTCCCGTTGGAAGGCATCGGTGAAAAAGCGGATCGACTCTTCGTACATGTCGCCCCGCAGATCGCGGAATTCGGGGAAGTGCTTTTCGCTCTTCTCGTCGAGCGTGTCGAAGTCGTAGATGTGCAGCCACTGACACGCGAACTCGGTCGCGAGTCGCCGGACGCGAGCGTCCTGCAACATTCGTCGAGCTTGTTCGGCGAGCACATTCGGATCGCGCAGCTTGCCAGACACAGCGACGCGGCGCAGTTCGTCATCCGGCTGCGACGACCACAGGAAGTAACTCAGCCGCGTCGCGAGTTCAAAGTCGGAAACTGGGTACGAATCGTGGGACGGCCTTCCTTGGCCGTCAGCCTGTTTGTCTCCAGCGTCCGGGGCGACGGCCTGGGAAGGCCGTCCTACTTTTTCTGGCCGATACAAGAACGCGGGTGACACGAAGACGCGCGCGAGCGTGAACTGGATGGCTTCGTCGTGCGGCAGGTCTTGGTCGCGGAGCTTGCGGTACAAGCCGCGCAGTTCGGCCGCTTCCGAATCGCGCAGCGGTCGTCGGTAGGCTTGTGACGCGAACGCGATCAGCGCGTTGAGATGGCTTGGCTCGGCATCGACCTGTTGCTTGCGAAACGCGGCGGCTCGCTCAGCAAACGGCTTTCGGAGCGGCTCGAAGACTTTCGGATCGGCGTCTTGCGTGGCGTACTGAATCAGTTGTTCGAGCGCATCGACCTGAGTGAGCGCGTCGAGACTGACGAATCGCAGTTCGTCCCACAATACGTTGAGCCGCGCAGTCTGAGCGTCATCGAGCATCAACCGCTGAAGCTGGTCGTCCTCGCGATAGAAGTGTGTCAGCGTTACGACCTCATCAACTGGCACGATCTTCGTGTAGCAGAGCGCGATCGGGAACAAGGACCGGAACGCATCGAAGGCGGCTTCCATCTGGCGACGCGCGGCGCTGCCGTCGTTCACGAGGACCGGTGTGGCGTGCGAGACCCCTCGGTTGTTCGACGTCCACAGGCCGTTCGCGTTGGTTTCGGTGGCGGTCGTTGGCAGGAGGCCGGTGACACGCTCCGGTTTTGCGGGGAGGACTTGAAGCTGAACGCTCCCTTCGGCAGCGGTCTCGCGATGCAGTGTGCCGGTGGCGACGAACTCGCAGCCCTCGACGAGGTCCGCGGGGACTCGCACTTCGATGACCGATGGGGCTTTCACACAGAGACTCGCGGCCTCGACGGCTGATCCGTTCGGATGCTTGCCGAACAACGTCGGGTCGAGGCCAACGTAGCCCTGTCGTCCAATGTAGCCCTCTCGCTCCGCGAGAGGATTGCCGGGCGCGGAGTTGACGTTCTTGGTCGATTGACCGTCCTTCTTGGAATCAGATTCGTTCGACGTTCGGCTGTCCTGTCGCGGAGCGACAGGGCTACTTTGGGCGGCTCGAACCAGCGGCCCGCCGAGCGAGGCGAGTTGTCGGAACAGCGCCGCGTCGGGGCTGTCTTTCTGCTCCGGTGGTCCCGACTGCAACAGTTTTTGAACGTCGTTCGCGAGTGGCGTTTTCTCGGCAGCGGTCGCGGCTTGCCATTTCGCAAGCACAGAGCCAGCCGGGATGACAACACCGGCGGCGGCACCGGTGACAGGCTCGCTGTAAAAGTGCCAGACGTTTGGATTGCCAAGACTGTCGGCGTGCGGATTGCCCGCGAGAATGTTTGGCGAGACGTCGCCAGCCAGATCCCATTTCTGATTGCCGGCCGTCAGCGTCAGATCAATCGCCGTGAGGTCGCACGAGTGATTTCCGTCGCGCGGGCCGATGACCAACGAAACCAAATCACCTGGTTTCACCGAAACATTCTCGAACGGACCGACGTCGATCACTTTCGCTCCTTGCGAGACCCCCGTCGCGAGTCGTTGCCGAGTGTTGCCGCGTCGAACTTCCAAGGACCACACGACGCCGTTGCCGCATTCCGGATGAGCGTGCTGCACTTTTCCGGAGACCTTGAGCGCGGCGGCGACCGGGCTGCGCCAACCGACGATGACTTGCAGCGTCGGCGTTGGATGCACGACGACTCCGTGCGGCTTCGCGTTGCCGGGGATGCGGACGTGCTGGTCGGCCGAGTTCGCGACGACACTCAGAGCATTGTCGCCGACCCAGCCCTTCACGAAGTCGTAGCCCGCCGAAGTTTCGATCTTCTGCTTGATCAGCGAGTCGATCTTCACCTCGCTGCCGGT
>JAYVQJ010000003.1:0-12794 GCA_043777235.1 Planctomycetia bacterium | reverse complement strand
TACTTTCAAGCAGAAAAATTGACGCAGCCCGACAAGAAACTCACGACTAGTAGTACGAGCATTCCGAGATTAAACCGACAGTCCCCATGCTCCGGTGTTCGGGCTACGTCAACAACTTTGATATCTCATCGCGAGTGAACCGCTGCTGCAACCTTGCTCCGAGTTGCCCGACGATTCGGGCGGCGGCGTGCGAGGCGAGGTGACCGGATTGCTTCCAGGTCAGACCGTTGGTGATGCCGTACAGGATTCCGGCGGCGTACATGTCGCCGGCTCCCGTCGTGTCGATCGCGGCGACCGGCACGCCCTCGACGGGGATGACTTCTCCTTGGTGCATCAACAGGCTGCCGTTCTTGCCGAGCGTCAGTGCGACGTTCTCACAATGTTTGTGAATGATCTGAGCACACTCGATCGGGTCGTCCTTGCCAGTCAGCGCACGAGCTTCCTCTTCGTTGCAGAACAGCAGATCGACGTCTTCTTCAATGAGTTGCCAGAAGCGATCGCGGAACAAGCCGATCAAGAACGGGTCCGAGACGGTGAACGCGACCTTCACGTTGTTCTTCTTGGCGAGTTCGATCGCCTTGAGCGCGGCGGCTCGCGGACCTTCGTTCGTGAAGAGGTAGCCTTCGATGTAGACGTACTTCGCTTGGCGGACCTCGGCTTCGTTGATGTCGTCGGGGCTGAGCGTCGCCGACACGCCGAGATTCGTCAGCATCGTCCGCTGAGCGTCATCGGTGATGAGCACCACGCACGTCCCGGATTGGCCGGCCGTCGGCGGGACTTCGATGCTGACTCCGCGCTGCCGCATGTCGCGCAGAAAAAACTCGCCGATCTCGTCGCGGCCGGTCTTGCCGGCGTAGGCCCCTTTGCCGCCGAAATCGACGACGCCCATGACCGTGTTCGCGGCCGAGCCTCCCGCGCAGCGATTCGTCGGCTGATCAGCGAGCTTCTCCAGCACGCGCCGCTGAGCCGCTTCATCGACCAGCGTCATGATCCCTTTTGGGAAGTCGATCCGTTCCAAAAACCGATCATCGACGCGAGCCTGAATGTCGACCAACGAATTGCCGACGCCGTAAACGTCAAATGCCATGAATGACCTTTCGTGTTTTCGTCTTGTGGTGAGCGGCGCGGCGCTAGCCGCCGGTGACGGCCGGACGAAATCCTGCATTTCACCGGCGGCTAGCGCCGTGCCGCTCAGTAAAGTCTGTGCCATCGGACTGACGCCTCCGGCTCGCCAAATTCAGAGGCGATCTCAGTAGACTACCGCCGCCATGCCTTCATCCGCGACCAACGCCGAACTGCTGATCCCGCTCGCCGAGCAACGCTTGGCGAAACTGGCGTTGCATCGGCTGACCCAACCGACGACCAACGGCAAGGGCCGGTTGGTCTATCTGGTCGGCCCGGCCGGATGCGGGAAGTCGGCGCTGCTGACGGAGTCTTTCCGCGAGCTGCCATCCTCGCAAGTCTTGCCATTGAAACTCACTGCCAGCGAATTCGCGGCGCAAGTCGCCGAGGCGTCCGAAGCCAAGCAGCTTCCCGAATTCCAGGAGCGTTTCCGAAATGTATCGGTGCTGATCTGCGAAGACCTGCAAGCCCTCGAAGGCCGGCCGCAGACGCTGCAACAATTGCTGGCGATCCTCGACGAACTGCTTGCTCACGGCCAGGACGTCGTCGTCAGCAGCACGAAACTTCCCGGTGAGTTGGATGCGTTTCCCTCGAAGCTCATCAACCGCTTTCGAGGCGGCACGATCGTCCGTGTGAAGCCGCCGGGGCCCGACAGCCGAGCCGATCTACTGCGGCTGTTTGCTCGCAGAAGCCGGTTGTCGATCGCTCGTGACGCGGTCGCACTGCTGGCCGAATCGTTGACGGTTTCCGCGAGAGAACTGGCCGGGATCGTCACGCAGCTCGCCGAATCGCATCGCCCCGTCAAACGAAGCGACATCGAAGAGTTCCTACGCCACGAGCTTCCGTCGAAGTCCGTGACCCCACTGGCCGTGAGCCGAGCGGTCGCGAGAGACTTCAACCTCACGCTGACCGCATTGAGATCGACTCGGCGATCACAGGCTCTCGTCTTGCCGAGACAATGTGCGATGTGGCTGTGCCGCAAGCTTTGCCAAGCGTCGTACCCAGAGCTGGGCGAGTTCTTTCAGCGACAGCATTCGTCTGTCTTACACGCCGTTCGCAAGCTGGAAACTCGACTCGATAAGGAGCCGGCCTTGAGGCAGCGGCTGGCTCGGCTCGAGGCGGCCTGTCGATAACCTGTTGACGGACTGTTGGTCATTGACCGAGTCTCCACGGCGGCTTGGTCGCGCCGTCGCTGACGTTGGTCGATGGCCGAAAGCCAACCGTACTTTGACCCTCGAAAACGATCACTCCACACGTTCTCGACAGGCTCCTCGCCTCGTTGTGACAACGTAAGTTTTACGCTACCTTCCCGCTCCGTTTTCGAGCCTGCGTTTCTCCACAAAAATCGCCGCCTCTGATACGACTGCGACTTCTTAAATATCTTTTAGAAGAAGCTTAACACCCCGCTTCTCGGCCACACTCTCTCAGTGAGCAAACCATGAAACTGCATTGTCATCGACCGACTTTGGCCACCGCATTTCAGATCGTCAGCGGCGTTGTTCCGTCACGGACTCCGAAGGACATTCTGCGGAACGTGAAGCTGCAAGTCGGCGGCGGCAAGGCGACGCTGGTCGGCACCGATCAAGAGGTCGGCATCCGCTACGACATCCCCGGAGTTGAAACCGATTCCGATGGTGAAGTCTTGCTGCCGAAGGATCGCTTGATCGCCATCCTTCGTGAGCTAACTGACGACAGCGTTGATCTCGAAGTTACTGAGAAAGCGCTCTGGATTCGATCGGGACACAGTGAATTCAAACTCTCGTCGGAAGACCCCGCAGAGTTCCCGCCGGTGCAAGCGTTCGATGCCACGAGCTATCACGTCGTCCCCGCCGCATCGTTTCGTGAGATGATTAAGCGAACCGTCTTCGCAACCGACTCCGAAAGCACTCGATACGCGCTCGGCGGCGTGCTGATGGAATTTGGAGCCGACAAGCTCACGATGGCCGCGACCGACAGCCGACGCCTCGCCGTCGTGAGCACGACCAGCACGGTCGTCGGCACGATCGAACCGCGAGCAACTCAGCCGGTCGTCCCCGCGAAAGCGCTCAGCCTGATCGAGCGGAGCATCACCGACAACGATCAGGACGTGTATCTCGCCGTGTACCCCAACAGTGTGCTCGTGAAGGTCGGCAGCAGCACGATCTATAGCCGTTTGGTGGAAGGCCGCTTCCCGCGATACGCCGACGTAATCCCCGCAGCCGGCGGATCGATTATCGACATGCTCGTGTCGCCGTTTTACTCGGCCGTGCGACAGGCTCAGATCGTCACCAATGAAGAGAGCCGCGGTGTCGATTTCACGTTCGAGAACGGAACGCTGCGACTCACGAGCATTGCGGCGGACATCGGCCAATCGAAGATTGAGATTCCCATCAGCTACGACGGCACACCCGTCACAATCACGTTTGACCCGCGCTACATCGCCGACTTCCTCCGCATCCTCGACGCTTCGACGTCGGTCAAACTGCAACTGACCGACGGCGAAAGCGCAGCAGTGCTCCGCACCGACGACGGTTACACCTACGTCATCATGCCGCTCGCCCGAGATCGCTAACTTTGGAGTGCTGTGCTCAACACCGCTGTGGACGTCACTCCGACGATGACCGACCCGTATCACCAACTCCGAACTTTCACCGCCGAGAAAACGGCTGAGCCGCATCGCATCGGCAAAGTTCTCTCGGAATTGATCGCGCTCAAAGGACTGGCGCGAGTCCACGGTGTCGAGCAGTTGCAACAAGCCTGGCGAACAGTCGCTGGCGAGGAGATCGGACGCCAATCAAGAGTGCTCGAACTGTCTCGCGGCGTGCTACAAATTGGCGTCGGCAATTCGGCGGTGCTCAGCGAACTGGCGGGATTTCACAAACAACAGTTGTTGCAGAGTCTCCAAGAACGATTCGCAGACTTGAAGATTCGAGACATCAAATTCAAACGAAAGACGGACCTCAAGTAACTAACCCGCAGCGTAAGCGAGGGCAGGGCCGTGTGAGCGTGAATCCCTCGCTCACGCTTCGGGTTAGTGTCCGAGACGAATATCGAAGAGGAAAGCATGACCGATCAGATGCCTGATGCAGTTCCAACACCCGACGCCTACGACGAAACGCAGATCCAAGCGCTCGAAGGGATCGAGGGCATTCGCCACCGGCCGTCGATGTACATCGGCGATACGACGCAGCGCGGTCTGCATCACCTCGTCTACGAAGTCGTCGATAACAGCATCGACGAAGCCGTCAACAAGTTCGCGACGACGGTCTCGGTGAAGATCAACGCCGATGGAAGCGTCACAGTCATTGACGACGGCCGCGGCATCCCGGTTGGACGCATGGCCGATCAAGGCGGCAAGTCCGCGCTCGAAATTGTCTTCACGAAGATCCACGCCGGCGGAAAATTCAATCGAGTCGGCGGCTACAAAACTGGCACCGGCGGCTTGCACGGAGTCGGCATCACCGCCGTCAACGCGCTCAGTGAATGGCTGGAAGTCGAGGTCCGCCGCGAAGGCCATGTCTGGACGATGGAGTTCGCTCGCGGCGAAGTCGTCCACGACGTGCAGAAGATTGGCAAGAGCGACTCGACCGGCACGAAGGTCACGTTCTCGCCCGATCCGCAAATCTTTCCAGAGACGAAGTTCGTCTACGACACCTTGCACAAGCGGATGCAAGAGTTGGCGTTCCTCAACGCCGGCGTTGTCATTCGCATCCTCGATGAGCGGACCAATCAGACCGACGAGTTCTGTTTCAAGAACGGCCTGCTGGAGTTCGTCAAGTTTCTCAATCGCACCGACAACCCGCTGCACGCCGACGTCATCTACGTCAAAGGGGATCACGAGCACACCACCACTGACGGCGTCAAGCAGATCATCGGCATCGAGATCGCGCTGCAATACAACGACAGCTCGTCCGATATCGTCCGCTGCTACTGCAACAACATCTACAACCCGGACGGCGGCACGCATCTCAGCGGTTTCAAAAGCGGCCTCACGCGAGCACTCAACAACTACGGCAAGAAGAACAACATCTTCAAAGACTTCACGCCCACCGGCGACGACTTCCGCGAGGGCCTCACCGCCGTCATCGCCGTGCTGGTCCCCGAACCACAGTTCGAGGCACAGACGAAAGTCAAACTCGGCAACAGCGAAGTCGAGGGCGCGGTCAGCTCCATGATCGGCGACGGCCTCAGCCGTTTCCTGGAAGAGAACCCGCAAGTCGCCAAGACGATTTTGATGAAGGGCATGATCGCCGCCGAAGCTCGCGAAGCCGCACGCAAAGCCCGTGAACTCGTTCGCAACAAAAAGGGCGGCCTCACCACCGGCGGCCTGCCCGACAAGCTCCGCGACTGCCGCAGCCGAGACCTCAACCTCAGCGAGCTATATCTCGTCGAAGGTGACTCTGCTGGCGGTTCCGCCGACACCGGCCGCGACTCAAACACGCAAGCGATCCTGCCACTGCGCGGGAAAATCTTGAATGTCGAGAAAGCGGTCCTCACGAAGGTGCTCGACAACATCGAAATCGCCAACATTTTCAAAGCCGTCGGAGTCCCGCCAGGTGCCGAACTCGAAGACGTCCAGAAACGCCGTTACGGCAAGTTGATCCTGATGACCGACGCCGACGTCGACGGCAGTCACATCCGCACGCTGCTGCTGACATTCATCTTTCGCCACCTCCGCAAACTGGTCGAGCACGGCTGCATCTACGTCGCTCAACCGCCGCTCTTCAAAGTCGAGCAGCGCAGCAAAGTCCGTTACGTCCAATCCAACGAACAAATGATGAGCGAGCTGATCGAGATCGGCCTCGCCGAAAGCGTACTGGTCATGGAAGACGGCCGCCGCATTGACGGCGAGTCGCTCACCAAACTGGTCTCACTGGTCCGCCGCCTCGCCGAGCCGCTCGAAACAATGGAGCGCCGCGGCATCGACCTGCGTCACGTCGCGACGCATCACTTGTCGTCCGAAGGCAACCTGCCGCGCTTCCGAGTCTTCGTCGGCAAGGACCAGCATTGGTTCCTCGTCAAAGAAGACCTCGACAAGTTCCTGGCCGAAGAAGAAAAGCGCCGCGGCGAAGAGTTCACCATCGCCGAAGCCGCCCTCGCCGTAGGACAGGCTTCTAGCCCGTCTCCTCAGTCGACGTCTGAAACGAAACCCGCCGCGAAAGACTCCGCCGCAGCCGACGGCCACCTCCTGCAAATCATCGAACTCCACGAAGTCCGCACGATCAACGACACGCTCAAAGAGCTGAAGACGTTCGATCTCGCGATGAAGGACTTGCTCCCCGCCGGCAATCGTAACGGCGAGCCGTACTATCCGTTTCAACTCGACAACGCGAGTGGTGGCATCAAGCTCGGCAGTGTCCGCGATTTGCTCGCGTCTCTCCGCAAGCTCGGCGAGAAGGGTAAGAAGATCACCCGCTTCAAAGGTCTCGGCGAAATGGACGCCGAAGAACTGTGGGCCACGACGATGAATATCGAGACGCGCACGCTGTTGCGAATCACGATGGACGACGCTGCCGCCGCCGATGAAATGTTCCGCGTCCTCATGGGCGACGCCGTCGAACCCCGCCGCGAATTCATCGAGAAACACGCCCTCGACGTCAAAGACCTGGATGTGTAGAGCGGTGCGCTGGTTCGATTGATAATTGCTCCAGACGGCTTACGCTGACGTGTGCCCCGAGTCGCCCACGCTCGTCGTAGCTCCAGGCGGCTCGCCTGGGGTTCCACAGACGGAGCCCACGCTGCATGAGCCACACTTCCAGCAGGTCTCCCGTTGTGGCCGGTCTCCTGACCGAGCCACCAATCCCCGACCGGAGGTCTCCCAATGACCGTGGAGACCTTCGGCCAACAACCGGGTGGGCAAGCCCGAGGTGACGTGATGAGCCGCCCACAAAATTCTCCAAAAATTATTCCAGCATGGACACCGTCTGACCAAGCGTCTGATTCAGAAATCGAGCGTCGATCATTAGGGTTTGCGATCACCCACCAATTCAAACGAGTCCAGTATGAAAGAACGGGCCACCATTGACCGGCATTGGACGATCCTCCGAGTCCTCAGCTCGCGAGACGACGGGGCGACGGTTCAGGAGTTGGCTCAAACCGCGCGGGTCTCCGAGAAGACCATTCGACGCGATCTCGCCGTGATGCGGCGGGTTGGTTTGCCGTTGAGCGAGACCGTTGGCAGCCACAACGCGAAGCATTGGAAGGTTGACGCGAACCGCGTTCTTCCGGCGGCACTCCGCTGGGACGAAGCCGCCGCTCTGTACATGGGCAAGCAACTGATGCAGCCGCTGGCGGGGACTCAGATCGCCGAGTCGTTCACGGAGCTGGCTCGCAAGATCGAACTGGCCCTGTCCGACGGAGCCAAGCAGCACTTGGACCGCATCGCCAAGTCGATCCAAGTGCAACCCGGTCCGAGCACCAATCACGAGCCGCGCAAAGAGTTGCTCGATGCCTTGCAACTCGCGGTTGAGGATCAGCGGCTGACGTGGATCACCTATCAATCGCAAGCCGCGACGGAGCCGGTCACTCACGACGTCCACCCCTACGCGCTGGTGTTCTCGAAGAACTCGTTCTACCTCGTCGCCTTCGCTCCACATCATGCGGAAGTGCGGCACTACAAGCTGGACCGCATTAGCAACGTCGACGTGCAGTTGCTGAAGTTTCCGAAGCCGGCCGACTTTAATCTTGAGCAACACTTCGCTGGCAGTTGGAGCATCTACCGAGGCCGCGTCGAAAAACCCTTCGCCGTACGAGTCCGCTTCACCGCCGAGGTCTCGCGGTACATCCAAGAAAAACGCTGGCACGCCTCACAGAAGCTGCTGCCACAACGCGACGGCACGGTCATCGCCGAGTTCCAACTCACCGCCACCGAAGAGATCAAAGCCTGGGTGCTGAGCTTCGGAGCCAAAGCCGAAGTGCTCGAACCAGCCGAACTGCGGGAGGAGATCACGCGGGAACTATCGGAGTCACTTGCCCGTTACACTCGACCACCAGTCGCGTCCGCCAAACGGAGGAGGGCGAAGTGATGTTCGTTAATCTGTCGAACGACCAACGGAAACTCTGGGCCAAGTGGTCGCCCAAGAGTCCGCAACTTTGGCATCCGGTTGCTTGCCACTTGATCGATGTGGCCAATGTTGCCACCGCGCTGTGGTCGGACTCTCTAGGAAACGGTTTGCGTGAGTGGTTGGCTCGCGAATTGGAATTTTCTGTTGATTCGGCGGGGCGATGGATCGCGTTTTGGATCGGGCTGCACGATCTCGGAAAGATCTCGCCAGCCTTTCAACGTCAGGTCCACGAATCGATCCCATCGCTGAGGGATTGCGGATTTGAGTTTCCGGGCGATGACAAACAGCGTGTGCCGCATGGGTCCATCACCGATTGGACGTTGCCGGAGTTGTTGAATCGGCGGTTCGGCATGTCCGAGAAGTGTGGTCAAGCCATTGGCGAAAGTGTTGGTGGGCATCACGGGCTCTTCACGCCACCACAGACGATTTCAAAGGATGCGTTGCAAATCGGTCGCGGGCGATGGGGATCAGCTCGGGCGGAAGTCGTTGATTGGCTGAGTGACGTCTTGAAGCTACCGCCGATTGAACATTGGCCGACCGAGCGTCCATCAACAGCGTGGTTGCTGACGCTGGCCGGGCTGACGAGTGTCGCCGATTGGCTGGGTTCGATGGCCGAAGTCTTTCCACCGGCCGGACCCGATGTGGACTTCGCGGCCTATGTGATCGAGTCACAGCAGAAGGCCAAACAACTCGTGCGTGATGTCGGTTGGAGTGGCTGGCAACCACCACCGCAGGGCCGTTCGCTCGTGGAACTCTTTCCGCGATTGAAGGAGGCGGGACCGAGGCCGCTACAACGAGCGGCAGAGGAGTTGACTGACGAATTGCTTGGTCCGTCGCTGGTCCTGATCGAAGCACCAATGGGCGAGGGCAAGACGGAAGCGGCGATGTTGCTGGCGGATCATTGGGCGGCGCGTTGTGGTCAGCGCGGCTGCTATTTCGCGCTGCCGACAATGGCGACCAGCAATCAGATGTTCGGCCGCGTGCGTGAGTTTCTCGAACAGACAGTCGAGGACGGCCAGCGAGCGAACTTGTTGCTGCTGCATGGTCGAGCCTCATTGTCCGACGCGCTGCGTGAGTTGCTCGCGGATGCCGAGCGTTGGGATACCGCCAGCATCGAACTAGATCGGGAGGATCGCGCCGCATTACCTCACGTCATCGCGTCCGAATGGTTCACATATCGTAAGCGGGGACTGCTGGCTCCGTTTGGGGTCGGCACGGTCGATCAAGTCTTGCTGGCAGCTTTGCAGACGAAGCATGTCTTTGTGCGGCTATTCGGGCTGGCTCACAAGACCGTCATCATCGACGAGGTGCATGCCTACGACACCTACATGCAGCAGTTGCTCGAACGCTTGCTGGAGTGGTTGCACGCGATCGGTGCTTCGGTCGTGTTGCTGTCGGCGACCTTACCGCAAGATCGCCGCACGGCGCTGCTGAAAGCCTATGCCGGCAAGTCGGCGACAATGGAGCAGCCGGCAAAATACCCGCGCCTCAGTTGGGTGGAGACTGGAGCAACGCCCGCGATTCGGTCGCGTCACTTTGACGCGACAATGACGAGAACAATCCGACTCCGAGAGTTCTCGGCGGATGTCTCGGCCTGGGGTTTATCTTTGGCAGAGTCGCTTCAGCAGGGCGGCTGCGCGGCAGTGATTTGCAACACGGTGCGACGCGCTCAAGAGGTCTACGTCGCGTTGCAGGAGTTCTTTGTGAAGGCCGAACTTGACCTGTTTCACGCGCGGTATCCGTTCGGAGAACGTGAGGCTCGCGAGCAACGCACGCTCACGACGTTCGGCAAGCCATCGGAAGATCGGGCCTCTATTGCTGGCCGACCGCGAAGAGTGCTCGTGGCCACGCAGGTCATCGAACAGAGTCTCGACATCGACTTCGACCTGATGATCACAGAACTCGCGCCGGTGGACTTGGTGCTGCAACGGGCTGGGCGACTTCATCGACACAATCGCGTGAGACCAGCGGGATTGACCGAGCCAACGCTGTGCTTGCTCGTCCCCAGCGAAGAAGAATCAACCCGTCGGCCGGACTGGGGCGGCAGCGGCTATGTCTACGCCCCACATATTTTGCTGCGATCGTGGCTCGCGTTGCGTCAGCGGACTGCGATCACATTGCCGAGCGACATTGAACCGCTGATCGAACAAATTTACGACAGCCGCGAATGCCCCGATGACTTGCCGACAGAACTTCGAGACGAATGGCAGTCGTCGCTCAAGAAGCTGAAAGACGAGCGAGCAAAGTCCGGTCGTGAAGCTGACCAGAGGCAGATCAAGATGCCACGTTTGAAAGGCTCATTGTCGAAGATCGTGGGAACTGACTCTTTGGACGAAGATGCGCCCCAGTTGCATCCGAAGCTTCAAGCCCTCACTCGACTCGGTCCGCCTACCGTGTCAATCGTCTGCCTCGCCGGGACCAAAAACGAACCGCGTTGGATCGAGCGTCTGGCGAAGGGGTCGGGTGTTCGGAAATTCGGAATTGGCGGGAATCAAGCTCTCACTTCGGAACACGCACCACTCCCGCCAATTCCGAATTTCCGAACACCCGACCCCGGCACGCAGCGTCCTTCGCGCGACGAACTCGAACTTTTCATCCGCAGTTCGGTCAGCGTGTCGCATCCGGGCGTGGTAAAGGCGGTGCTGGCTGATGGTTTTCAGCCGCCGGCCTGGCACAAGTCCGCGCTGCTGCGCCAGCAATACGCGGTTTTCTTTGATGACGATGGTCGCGCGCCCGTCGGCGATTACATACTCGAATTGCATCCCGACTTGGGCCTGATGTTTCACCGTTGTGATGACCTGGAGGATCTCTGATGACCGACACCCCGGAATGCTTCTCGTTCAACCTCGTGACCGAGCCGTGGATTCCCTGCGTCCGACTCGATGGAACGCGCGAGCCACTCGGACTTGAAGGCACGCTGACTCAGGCTCATGAGTTGCGCGAGATTCATGACGACTCGCCGCTCGTCACGGTCACTGTGCATCGGCTGTTGCTGGCGATTCTGCATCACATCTTCGGCCCCGAAGACGCCGACGCTTGGGCGAAACTCTGGCAAGGCGGGCGCGGCCAGTTCGATGCCATCAAGGTGAGTCACTACTTCCACGATCCCGCGCATCCGAAGCGTCTCAGTCGCTTCGATCTGTTCGATCCCGAACGACCGTTTTACCAGACAGCGGAGATGCCGCTCATCCGAGTGTCGACCAATGAGAACGGCGAGACGAAATTGGTGCGATGCGACAAGACCGTCGCGAAGCTCGCAATCGAGACATCTCAGAATGCCACGTTGTTTCATCACGAGTTGGAAGAATTTCCGACTCCAATCAAGCCCGCCGAAGCTGCTCGGCTACTGCTCGCGCGACAGGGGTTTTCCACCGAGAATCTTGCGACCGCCGAGAACGCCAAAGGGAAGGAGCCGGTCACTGCAAGTCCGCTCGTCAAAGGGGCGGTTGCTCTTGTTGTTGGCGAGTCGCTCTTTCAAACGCTGATGCTCAATCTACACCAATACAACATCGACTTAGGCGAACCGTTTTCTGTGTCGCCGGAAGCTGTCGATCTCCCCGCTTGGGATCGCACCGAACCAGCCACGCGCAAGAGCCGTCTACCGGTTGGTTACTTGGATTTGCTCACCTGGCAGAGTCGACGCATCAGACTTCTACCGACGCGAGGCGAAGATGGGACAGCATTCGTTCGCTCGGCGGCCATCATGGGCGGCGAGCAGTTCGACGGAGTCGATCGTCACGACTACGAAACGATGGTTGGATTTCAAAAGAACTCGAAGGCGAAGAGCAATGAAGACCCGTGGCTTCCGATTGGTTTCGACGAAGCCAAGTCGCTTTGGCGAAACAGTCACGTCCTCTTTGACACTTTCCTCGTCGATCAGAAACGTCCGGCACCGAAAACCGTCCGCTGGCTGCTTCAGCTTCGTGACGAGGGAGTGATCGACGCGCACGAGGCATTGAACATGCAATTGTGTGGGTTGGACTCAAACAAGGCGTCAGTCCTCTTCTGGCGACATGAGCGTCTTCCGTTTCCGTTACGACTGTTGGGTAATTCTGCTTTACTCGTCGGGCTTCGAGACGCACTGCAACATGCGGAAGAAGTGCATGATTCGCTGCGTTCCGCAGTTTGGCAGTTTGCCAAGATGATCCTGACTCGAAATGAGGCCAAGCAGCCGAGCAAGCAGCAGAAGGAAGACATCAACAAGCTCGCCGAGACGTTCAACGCCGAGCGGGCCTATTGGGCAGCGCTCGAAATCAAGTTTCATCACTTCTTGCGAACGCTTCCGGACTGCGCGGATGAAGCTGATCCGCTGATGGCGCGTGAGGCACTCGTACTGAGTTGGTGCAACACGTTGAGAAGCACTGCCAACCGCGTCTTCAAAGACACCGTTGGACGCGAAGACGCTTCCGCTCGAGAACACAAAGCGTTTGTCGTCGCCGAGCGAACATTTCGTTCGCTTCTGAGGAAAAGGTTGCCCGAGGCCGCGAGGGCGGAACTCGTCGGTCAGCCGTTCTGAAGCGGCCCATTTCATGAACAAACTTGCGATCAATCAAACCGGTTCCCTGGCCAGAAGTCGAAGCTCCGAGAGGTCGTGAAGACTTGAAGTAGGATGGGCACTCTTGCCCGTCG
>JAYVQJ010000002.1:0-3255 GCA_043777235.1 Planctomycetia bacterium | reverse complement strand
AAGTAAGTGCCATTGCGCGCTAGCGTCCGGTTCGAGAGTCCAGCGATCTTCCGAACCGGACGCTAGCGCGTGCCGGCTCACAAAACTTGACACACTGTGTTCGACTTTCATGGATCAAGCAGGCTAGCGTTTCTTTCGACCGATTTTGAAACGCAGAGATCGCTGAGCAAAACGCAGAGATGTCTCCGCGAACTCTGCGTGTCTTTCTCTCTGTGTCCTCTACGTTTCAAAAACAATTTCCGAACAACGACCATTCGAGCCGCTATGCCAGAATCTCGCGCACGACGTGACCAGCGACGTCGGTCAAACGTTCGTTGCGGCCGTTGTGGAAATAAGTCAGTTGCTCGTGGTCAAAGCCGAGCAAATGCAAAATCGTCGCGTGCAGATCATTCACATGGACCTTGTTCTCGGCCGCTCGCAGACCGACGGCATCGGTCGCTCCGAAAGCCAAGCCGCCGCGCACGCCGGCTCCGGCGAGCCAGACGGTGTAGCCCCACGGATTGTGATCGCGGCCTTTGCTCTGTTCGCTCATCGGCATCCGGCCGAACTCGCCGCCCCAGATGACCAGCGTGTCGTCGAGCAATCCGCGCTGCTTCAGATCGCGCAACAATCCGGCCACCGGCTTGTCGGTCTTGCGGCACATCGTCGTGTGATTGTCGAGCACGTTCGTGTGCGCATCCCAGCCGCCGGTGTCTCCCGAATACACCTGCACGAACCGCACGCCGCGCTCGATCATCCGCCTTGCTAAGAGACAGCGCGTGCCGTAGTCGTCCGTGTCCGGCTCACCAATGCCGTATTGCTTCAGAGTCGATTTCGATTCGCCGCGCAGATCGACCGCCTCCGGAGCCTCCGACTGCATCCGAAACGCAAGCTCGTAAGAGTGCATCCGCGCAGCGAGTTGATCGTCGAAGTTCCGTTCCGAGAGATGCCGCTCGTTCGCGCGTTGCACGAACGACAACAAGCGGCGCTGTCGTTCGTCGGTGAAGCCTTCGGGCGGACGGAGATACAAGACGGGATTCTTGCCCGGCCGCATCAGTGTCCCTTGGAAAGTCGCTGGCAAGTACCCGCTGCCCCAGGCCGGCGGCCCACCTTTGACTCCGCCACCGGGATCGGGCAGCACGACGAACGCGGGCAGGTTTTGATTCTCAGTGCCAAGTCCATACGCGACCCACGATCCGACGCTTGGTCGGCCGGTCAGGATGCTGCCGGTATTCATTTGATAAACCGACTGCGGATGATTCACGCTGTCGCCATGACACGACCGCAGTACGCACAGCTCGTCGGCACACTCGGCGATGTGCGGCAGGAAGTCCGAGACTTCGAGTCCCGATTCGCCGTGTGGTCGGAACGGTTTGATTCCCGGCAGGAGCGGATTCGCGGCGACTTTCCGCCGAGTCATCACCTCGCCAAAACTTTCCGGCAGCGGCTGCCCTGCGAGCTTCGTCAGTTCCGGTTTTGGATCGAATAGGTCGACGTGACTAGGACCTCCGTGCATAAAGAGCCAAATCACACGCTTCGCTCGCGGCTCAAAGTGCGTCAGCTTCGGAGCCAACGGACTCACTGAGTTCGCGGACAACTCGCCTGCCAACATCGCCGCCAGCGCGATCCCACCCAAGCCGCCACCGGCTCGCGAAAAAAACTCGCGCCGAGTTGAACGGCCCTCATGCTCAATGAACTGACTGGCGGACATATTTGATCTCGCCTCCAACTCTTGAACTCATTCGTCTGGCTCCATTCCTCTGGCAACACTGTCTTTGCCAGAGGAATGGGGCCAGACGAATTAAAGACGTACCGATCCGAACTGATGCCAGAGGCATTGACGCCATGACTTTGTAGACGCCTTGCCGCGTGAAGGCTAGAAAGCCAACCACAATTCGTGCCACACCTCGGAAGGACATCTCATGCAACTCGGATTCGTCAGTGCGATCTTGCCGGAACTTTCGCTCGAAGAGGTCTGCCAAGTCGCGCAGGCCAAGGGCTATGACTGCATCGAACTCTGCTGCTGGCCGGTCAGCAAGGCCGAGCGACGATACTCCGGCGTCACGCACGTCGATGTCAGTCACTTCGGCACCGGCGAGGCCGAACGAGTCCACGAGACCGTCGCCAAATACGGCGTGACGATCAGCGGACTCGGCTACTACCCGAACCCGCTTAGCCCGAATCACGATGAAGCCCACACGGCAGTCGAGCACATTCGGAAGGTGATTCACGCCGCGGCGTTGCTCGGAGTCCGGCAGATGAACACGTTCATCGGCCGCGACTGGACCAAGTCGGTCGCCGACAACTGGCCCCGCATGTTGGAGACCTGGGAACCGCTCGTCCGCTTCGCCGAGCACCACGAAGTCCGCATCGGCATCGAGAACTGCCCGATGCTCTTCAGTAAAGACGAATGGCCCGGCGGCAAGAATCTCGCGACCAGCCCGACGATCTGGCGAAAGCTGTTTACCGATCTCAACAGCCACAACCTCGGTCTGAACTACGACCCGTCGCACATGATCTGGCAGCACATGGACTACCTCGCCCCGTTACGAGAGTTCAAAGATCGGCTGTTCCACATCCACGCCAAAGACGTCCGCATCGACCAGCACAAGCTGAACGACGTCGGCATCCTCGCGCATCCGTCGGAGTATCACACGCCGAAGTTGCCGGGCATGGGCGACGTCGACTGGGGCCAGTTCTTCTCGTACCTGACCGACGCCGGCTATCGCGGCCCCGTCTGCGTCGAAGTCGAAGACCGGGCCTACGAAGAGACGCTCGATTCGCGGAAAGCGTCACTGCGTCAAAGTGCGACTTACCTGCGAAACTACATCCCAAAACACACCGCTTAGTTTTTCAACGCAAAGACGCGAAGACCGCAAAGAGAAAAAGATTGAGCGTTCGCGCAGCGACTCGTCTAATCTGCATTCCTTTGCGACTCTGCGTCTTTGCGTTGAAATCTCCGAAAGGAAATCATGCCCTACACCTACTCCGACATCGCCAAGATGATCGACCACTCGTTGCTGCAGCCGATGCTGACGGTCGATGAACTCGAAGCGGGCTGCAAACTGGCTCACGACTACGACGCGGCCAGCGTTTGCATCCTGCCGTACTCCGTCAAACGCTGTGCCGAGATCCTCGCCGGTAGCACGGTGAAGGCCAGCACGACGATTGGCTTCCCGCACGGCGGGCACACGACCGCGATCAAAGTGGCCGAGGCGTTGCAGGCGCTCAAGGACGGCTGCCAGGAACTCGACATGGTCGTCAACATCAGCCAAG
>JAYVQJ010000001.1:0-3256 GCA_043777235.1 Planctomycetia bacterium | reverse complement strand
GGTTGTGTGTTGGTTCTCGCCGTGAGGACTCGTATTGAACATCAGGAACATCAGGGGTCCCCCCATCAGTCAGACCTATCAGCCCGGTCTCTTCCGCGAGTTCCAAATCCATGAGCCAAAAACGCGGCTGATCAGTGCCTCGCTTTATCGAGACCGAGTCGTACATCATGCGTTGTGCGGAGTGTTGGAACCGATCTGGGAACGCGGCTTCGTCTTCAACAGTTACGCCTGCCGCAAACCTCCCACAAGGCTGATCTCATGAATGAATCGAAGACCTATCGACCCGAACTGGTGGTGCATGTCGTTTGGCACCCGGACTTCGCGGCGGGGAAAGAGTTCGCCGCGTTTGTGTATGACCAGTTGACGCGGGACTCAAAGGAGCCGCTGGCGCGGGGGTTGGGGATTCCGGTTTATCTGCGGACGGCGGAGTCTTCGGACACGCTGCCGGAGGCGGTGCCGTTTGATCAAGCTCAACATACCATCGTCGTGCTGCTCGTTGATGACGCGATGATCATGGCACGGGATGAAGGGTGGGAGCGGTATGCCGAATCGCTCGTGCAGGGGGCGAAGACGGGGGAGCATCGGCTGATCCCGGTGAATCTCTCAGCGGCGGCGTTCACGCTGCATGGAGATCTGCGAAGACGCAACTTCCTGCCGATTGATTTGAAGATGCCGTCGGCTCAACAGAAGCAGCGATTGCTGATTGGACTGACTCACGACCTGTGCCGGTTGCTGAGCGGCTCGACCCCGGTGGATTACGAATCAGCGAAAGCGGTTCAGGCTCCGGTGCGGGTGTTTCTGAGTCACGCCAAGAAAGATGGCGAAGAGCTGACGAAAGAGTTCAAGACCTTCCTGCAAAACGAACTGCAGCTCGACACGTTCTTCGACCGGAACGGCATCTTCTACGCCGACGATTTCGGTGACGACATCGAAAAGGCGGCCGCAGAATCCGCTCTGCTGATCCTGCAAACGGACGCTTACAGCACTCGTGAATGGTGCCAAAAGGAAGTGCTGTTCGCGAAGAAGTACCATCGTCCGGTGCTGGTGCTGGATCATGTGGAAGTTGGCGAGACCCGCGCCTTCCCGTACCTCGGCAACGTCCCGACGCTGCGCTACAAGAAAGAAACGTCCATCGACGAGATCATCGGCCGTCTGTTGCTGGAGGTGTTGAGGTCCGAGTACTTTCCCAAACAGGCTCGGCGCACTGCCGAGCTGTTCGGAGTGGATCTGGGCAACGCAACTTTGCTGGCTCACTCGCCGGAGCTGATCAATCTCGTCCCGCCCGCGCCGGAAAAATCGCCGCGGATGATTGTCTATCCTGATCCACCGCTCGGCCGACATGAAATCGACCTGTTGAAAAGCTGCGATCCGCACAGTCAGCTCACGACGCCGATGTTTCTCGTGACGAGTGCTGCCTCAAATCCCCCGCCGTTGATCGGGCTGTCGCTCAGTGAAACATTTCCGCCTGGTCCTCAATTCGACGCCGAGATGCAACGGCTTGGTTATTTGCCGTCTCACTTCGAAGACGCCTTCAACGAACTCGCTCGCTATCTCCTTGCGAGCGGAGCGAACCTGGCCTACGGCGGCGACCCGCGCAAGGGAGGCTTTACCGAACGATTGCATGGACTCGCTCGGCAATACAGTGAGCAGAATCAAGACCCGGCTCTGCGAGTGGAGATCTTCCTGGCCTGGATCGCTCACATCCACCAACCCCCGGAGAAGCTGCTGAGCCTCAAGACTAACGCTCGCCAGTGGCGGCTGCCATTGCCGTCTGATGTCGTCACGGAACTCGAAATCAACCCCAAGCAGCCACCACCCGCCGATCTGAATCCAGCCGACTCCGACTACCTCGCGGCCCGTTGCTTTACAGCGATGCGCGAAGCGATGCAGCAGGGTGGCCCGCCTCCACCAAGCACAACTGAGAAGTCCAATCCCATCCGTGCCCGCGTTCTCTTGGGTGGCCCGCTCGCCGGTTACGCCGGCCGCTATCCCGGTCTGGTCGAGGAAGCCTACCTCGCGATGAAGGCCAATCTGCCGGTCTACCTGATCGGAGCCTTCGGCGGCTGCACGCGAGCGATCATCGACGCCGTGGAAGGCCACAAACCTGAGTCTCTCACGCTCGCGGGCCAAGTCCGTCTCGATGAATCCTTCCGCAAACAACATTCCGACAAAGCCAAAACTCCCTACGACCAGCGAGCTGCCGACTTCAACACTCGCGCGGCCAAGCATGGCATCGAAACCATCGACTATCTCGCCGTGCAATCCTACTTCGAGTCCGCTGGAGCCAATAATCTTGAAGTCCTCAGTTCTCACAACGGACTGACGCCCGAAGAAACCCGCTGTCTCTTCGAGACACCTCACATCGCCGAGATGATCTATCTCGTGTTGAAAGGACTGCGAACCATCGCTGATAGAAACCATGCGGCATGAACGTTGCCGGCGTCATCCAGCGCGTTGTTCGGGGTACTTGATGCGGGTGTGGAAGATGCTGATCAGCGACTTCGTCAGCGATTCTTGGATGAGGTTAATTTCGCTGAGCGTCAGCGTGCTTTCCTCGAATTGGCCGTCGAGGAGTTTGTCCATCGTGATGGCTCGGACGAGGCTTTCAATCCGTTTCGGAGTTGGCTCGCTGAGCGTGCGGCTGGCACTTTCGATGGCATCGGCGAGCATCATCACGCCGGACTCGCGAGATTGCGGCTTCGGGCCGGGGTAACGGAAGCTGGACTCTTCGACTTCGATGCGATCGGGGTGATCCTCGGCGGCTTTCGAGGCGGCGTGGTAGAAATACTGCACGAGCGTTGTGCCGTGATGCTGCTCAATGAAGTCGATGATCGGACGGGGCAGACTGTGTTGCTCGGCGAGATCGACGCCGTCTTTGACGTGGCCGATGATGATCAATGTGCTCATCGCTGGATTCAGATTGAGGTGCTTGCTCGACGAACCTTCGAGCAGGTTTTCGATGAAGTAGCTGGGCTTGAGCATCTTGCCGATGTCGTGGAAGTAGGCTCCGACACGGACGAGTAAACCGTTCGCACCGATTCGTTCGGCGGCGGCTTCGGCGAGCGTGGCAACGGTGATCGAGTGGTTGTACGTGCCGGGTGCTCGGCGGACGAGCTCTTGCAGCAGCGGGTGCGAGACGTGGCTGAGTTCCAGCAGGCTGATGTCCGTGACGATGCCGAACGTGGATTCAATGAACGGCAGACTGCCAGCGACGATGTATCCAGAGGCCAGGCACCAGCCGGCTCCGCGCAGGCTG